>JASHSR010000413.1 GCA_030038645.1 Gammaproteobacteria bacterium | reverse complement strand
GCGGCGCCGCCACGGCGCCGCATCTCGCTCGCCGACCGGAGCGATGCGAGCGGCGAGCCGACGCGCGAGGCCTGCCTCGCGCTCGTCGGCGCCGTGCGGCGCTGGTACGGCGACTGGGCTGCGCGCGCCTCGATCGTGCAGACCAACCTCGCCCGCCTCGCCGTGCTGCGCTGAGGGCGGCGCGGTCGCGGCGATGGGCCGCTCGCCCCTGCTCGCCCGTGTCGCGCAAGTGAGGGCTCACGAGCGCAAGGCCGTCGCGCTCGCGTTTGCCTGCAACTTCGTCCTGCTCGGCAGCTACTACATCCTGCGCCCGGTGCGCGACACGCTCGCGACGAGCTTCGGCCCGGAGCAGCTGCAACTGCTGTTCACCGGCACCTTCGTCGGCTCGCTCGTCGCATCCCCGCTCTACACCGCGGTCGCATCGCGGCTTTCGCTGAAGCGTCTGCTGCCCGGAGTGTTCTGGTTCTGGCTGCTCAACGTCGTCATCTTCCAGGCGCTGCTCGCATCCGCGCCCCAGAGCCGCGCCGTCGCCGCCGCGTACTTCGTGTGGCTCAGCGTCGTGAACCTGTTCATGATCTCCGTGTTCTGGAGCCTGATGGCCGACCTCTTCACGGCGCCGCAGGCGACGCGGCTCTTCGCGCCGATCGCGGCGGGCGGAACGCTCGGCGCCATCGCCGGCCCGCTCGTCACGCGCCTCGCCGTGGGCGCGACCGGCCTCGCCGGATTGCTGCTGATCGCGGCCGCGGGCTTCGTCGTCGTGATCGTGTTGGTCCATCTGCTGATGCGGGAGAAGGCGAGCCTGCGGGCGGGAGGCGCGGAGGTGCAGCGCTCGACACTCGAGCGCGGCCTCTCCGGCAATCCTTTCGAGGGCTTCGGGGAGGTCGTGCGATCCGCGTACAGCCGCAATCAGGCCGGATTCATGTTCCTCATGACCTGGGTGAACACCGTCGCCTACTTCTTTCAGACCGAGATCATCGCGCGGGCCTTCACGGCCATGCAGGCCCGGGCCGTCGCGGTCACGGATATCGCGCTCGCCGTCAATATCTGCGCGGCGATCATCCTCATCTTCGGGCTCGGGCGAGTGCTCACGCGCTTCGGCGTCACGACGGGGCTCGTGCTCAATCCCCTGATCATGATGGCGGCCTTCGTCGTCATCGCGCTGTCACCGACGGTGTTCATGATCGAGGCACTGCAGGTCGTGCGCAGCGTCTCGCAGTACGCGATCGCCCGCCCCAGCCGCGAGATCTGCTTTACCGTGGTGGAGCAGAGCAGCCGCTACAAGGCGAAGAACGTCATCGACACGGTCGTCTACCGCCTGGGCGATGTGAGCTCCGCTTGGATGCAGTCTGCGCTGCGCTGGGCCGGGCTGCAGATCGCAGGCTCCGCGGCGGTGGGCTTCGGCGTGTCGATGCTCTGGGGCGTGATCGCATTGCTGCTCGGCCGGCGCTATGAGGCGCTGCGCGGCCGGCAGGCCACGCTCCCGGTCGTCGCGCTCGGCTCGGGGCCGATTGATTAGTCAAGCCGCTCGCTCGTGCGGGACGCCGCGAACGGACTCGTGCTGGAGGCCGCGACCGTCGCCCGCTGAATGTAACCAAGTTCGACGCGCGCTCCGGTGCCCGGCGGCTTCTGTTCGCAGAAGGACTTGGCTATAGTCGCCGGGCGCGCCCACGCGCTAAGACCCCATCAGCTCAGGAACCCCCCATGGCCGAGGCCACCCGCTCCCCGCTGCTTGCGCGCCTGTTCAGGTCGGCCGCCGCCATCGAGCCCTTGGAGCTCAAGGCCGTGGTTCTCTCGATGCTGTACTTCCTGTTTCTGTTCGGCAGCTACTCCGTGGTGAAGCCGGTCCGGGACACGATGGGTACGGTCTACGGCGTCAGTCACTATCAGGAGCTTTTCACGGCGACCTTCTTCGCGACGCTGATCGTCGCGCCCCTTTACTCCGGGTTCGCCTCGCGCGTGAAGCTCTCGTCGTTCCTGCCCTGGGTCTACGGCTTCATCGCGGTGACCATCCTCGTGTTCTACGCGCTGTTCAGCGGCGGCCGGGTTCCCACCCGCTGGCTCGCGGCCGCGTTCTACGTGTGGGTCAGCGTGTTCAACATGGTCATCATCTCGGTGTTCTGGAGCTTCATGTCCGACATCTTCTCCAGGACGCAGGCGAAGCGGCTGTACGGCTTCATCGCCGCAGGCGGCACGATCGGCGGCATCGCGGGGCCTGCGCTCGCGACGCTGCTCGCGACGCTGGTCGGCAACGACGGCCTGATGCTGATCTCCGCGGGAGGATTCGTCGTCACGGCGGTGCTCGTGGTCCTGCTCGCGCGCGAGCGGCAGAGACTCATCGCGGCCGGCGCCGAGGCGCAGCACACCCGGCTCGATCACCGTCTCGGCGGCAACCCGTTCGACGGATTCCGGCTGCTGCTGCAATCGCGTTACCTGCTGATGCTCGCGCTCTTTCTGTTCCTGATGACCTGGATCTCGACCATCGTCTACTTCCAGCTCGGCGACCTCATCACCAAGGACTTCGCCAATCACGCCGCGCGCACGCGCGCGTACGCCATCATCGAGGTGGCGGTCAACGGGCTCGCCGTCGTCATCCAGCTGCTCGGCACGGGGCGGTTCATCAAGCGTTTCGGGGTCACGACCGGGCTGCTGCTCAATCCGATCATCATGGTGCTCGCCTTCCTCGCAATCGCGTTCTCGCCGATCCTGCTCGTCCTCGGCGGCATGCAGGTCTTGCGCCGTGTCGCCGAGTACGCGGTCGCGAAGCCGACGCGCGAGATGCTCTTCACCGTGGTGGACCAGGAAAGCAAGTACAAGGCGAAGAACGTCATCGACACGGTCGTCTACCGGGGTGGCGACGTCTGCGCCGCGTGGGCGAGCTCGTTCGTGCTGTCGTTCGGCGTGAGCGGGCTCGCGATCTTCG
>JASHSR010000412.1 GCA_030038645.1 Gammaproteobacteria bacterium | reverse complement strand
CCCGGTACGGCAGCGGCGCCCGCGGAGTCCCCGGCGGACGACATCCCCGACGATCCAACCGTCGCGCCCGATTCGCGCCAGAAGGCCGACAACAACGTCAGCTTTCCTGTCGATATCTGAGGCGCCGCTGGGACCATGGCGCGGAACGCCATCGAGCTCAGCGATCGCGCGCTTGCGTTTGCGAGCGAGGGGCGAGTGCGGTCGAGCGCTCCGAGCGCAGTGTTCGACGGAAGCGGCGATGCCGCCGCCGGGATGCCGGCGTGGAGCGCGCTGCGCCTCGAGCCGACTCGCGTCTCAACGAGCCACTGGCGGGATCTGTCGAGCTCCGGAGCGGAGGGGCGGCGCGCGGCGGCCCTCGTCATGGCCGAGCTCCGCGGACGCCTGCAGGCTGATCCACTTCCTTCCGTGGCGCGGGTGTGGATCGCCGCGCCGGCGGCGCTTCCGCCTCGCAGCCTCGGACGCTTGCTCGGCCTCGCAGACGTCCTGCGTCTGCCGGTCGAAGGATTCGTCGATACGGCCGTCGTGAGCGCCGCCGCGCTCGGTCTCGATCGCCCCGCCCTCGCGCTCGATCTGGGGCTGCACGACGTCAACGTGACGGCGCTCGAGGCTGGGGGCCAGCTGCGGCGGCGCGGCGCCGTCAGCAGCGGCCGTGGCGGGCTCCTCGAGCTCTTTCAAGCGTGGCTCGCGTTGATCGGCCGCATCTGCATGAGGCGCACCCGCTTCGATCCCCTGCACGAGGCCGCGATCGAGCAGAGGCTCTTCGATGCGCTTCCCCGCCTGGCTCGCAGCGCGGCGGCATCGGGAGAGGCGACGGCCGTCATCGAGCGCGACGGCCGCCGGCTGGAAGTCTCCCTCGCGCGAGATCAGCTCGCCGAAGCGGGCGGCCCGCTCTACGGCGAGATCGTGCGCCTGCTGCACGACCTGCGGCCCGCGGGAGCGCCGCTGGCGCTGCTCGTGCCGCGCATCGCGCTCGAGCTGCCCGGGCTCGCCGAGGCGCTACGGCAATTCCACGGCTGCGAGCTCGTCGCGCTCGCGGACGGGTTCGCGGCGGCCGCGCTCTCGGTGATCGACGTTCCGGAGCGGGAGCCCGGCGCGCCGGTGCGCCTGCTGAGGCGCCTGCCCGCGTGCGCCGATCCGCGCTGCGATTCGCTCGTCGAGCGCCGGCTCCTGGTCCGCGACCCGGCTGCGGCGCGCGAGCCGACGCACGCCCTTCTCGACGGCAAGACCTACGCGCTCGGGCGCGCGGCGCTCTCGATCGGCCGGACACCGGATGCGGACGGCATCGCGCTTCCGGAAGGGCTGGCCGGCGCCTCGCGTCGTCACTGCACGCTCCTGCGCGATGCGGGCGAGACCGTGCTGGTCGACCACAGCAGCTTCGGCACGCTCGTGAACGGAGAGCGCGTATGCGGGCGCGTCCGCGTTCATGCGGGAGATCGCATCCGCGTCGGGGAGCCCGGCGTGGAGCTCACGCTGATCGCGGTGCCCGAGCCGGCGCGCGCAGGCCCGATGAGCGCTTCCCACCCGAGCGAGCACCATGCTGCGCCGGCGCAGAACTGATACGTTCGGGCTGTCGTTCCTCGACTGCATCTGCTGCGGCTTCGGCGCGGTCATTCTTTTCTATGTGATGATGAGCGCGCAGGGCGGCCTGCGGAGACTGCATCGCGCAGACCGCTTGAAGTCCGAGGTGAATCGGCTCGAGGCGCAGGTGAAGACCGGCACTCGCAACCTCGCGGCGCTCGAGAACTCGCTGCAGGCCGTGCGCAGCGAGAAGGCGAGCATCGACTCGAGCATCGACCACCTCCTCGCCGAGCTCGCCGGCGAGCGCAAGCAGCTCTCCTCGTACGATGCGGCGAGCCTCGCGCGCCGCCAGCACATCGAGCAGCTGAAGGCCGATATCCAGGAATTGCAGCAAGGCGAGCGGCGGCTCGAGGCGGGTGCGCTCGAGCTCGGCGCTCTCGGGCAGGCGACGCAGGCATCGGCGCCGGCCTCGGTGGCGGCGGGCACATCGATAGCCGGCGCGCCGGCGGGGGGACTCGAGCCGCGGTACATCACCGGCGTCGAGCTGCGCGGCAAGCGGATCCTGATTCTTCTCGACCGGTCCGCGAGCATGCTGCACGAGGATGTCGTCACGGTGATCCGCATGCGCAACGCCAGCGACGAGGTCAAGCGAGCCGCGGCCAAGTGGCGCCGCGCCGTCCGCATCGTCGATTGGCTCGAGCTGCAGATGCCGGCCGGCATCGAGTATCAGATCTATGCCTTCAATACGCGTGCCCAGCCGCTCGTTGCAGGCTCCGCCGGCGCTTGGCTCGACTCGGGCGACGCCGCGGCCCTGGTGCGCAACATCGACGCGTTGCGCGGCCTCGTGCCTGAGGGGGGCACGAGCCTCATCAACGCGCTCGCTGCCGTGAGGATGCTGAAGCCCTTGCCCGACCAGATCATTCTCATCACGGACGGGCTGCCCACGCAGGGCAGGACGGCCGGCCGGCGCAAGTACATCGACGCCGGCGCGCGCGAGCAGCTCTTCGACGAGGCGATCACGGTGCTGCCGAAGCACATCCCGGTCGACACCGTGCTGCTTCCCATGCTGGGTGACGTCGAGGCGGCGCATCGATTCTGGCGACTGGCGCGGCTCACCGAAGGGACGCTGCTCGCACCGTCCAAGGACTGGCCGTGATGCGGCGTACGCGCGACTTCGAGATCTTCAGCCTGTCGTTCCTCGACTGCATCTGCTGCGGCTTCGGGGCGATCATCCTGCTGCTCGTGATCTCCGATTTCCGCCAGCCGGCGACGCTCGAGGCGAGCCGTCGGAACCTCGAGGGCCAAGTCCGCGAGCTCACACGCCAGGTCGATCTCATCCGGGGGGAGACCGACGTGCTCGACCGGGAGCTCCATGGACGCATCGCCGAGCTCGCGCGTGACCGAGAGGCGCTCGCGCGCCTCGCGGGGGATCTCACGAGCGTGCGCGGCGAGTACGCCGCGAGCCGCAAGGACGCCTCGACCGCGAACCGCATCGAGGCGCAGCTCGTCGCCTCGCGCCGGACGCTCAATTCCGACGTGGAGGCCCTCCTCGCGGCGCGCCGCCAGCCCGACCTGCGGGCGGTCGGGGGCATCCCGATCGACAGCAACTATGTGATCTTCCTGGTGGACACTTCCTCGAGCATGACCGACGACCACTGGGCCGCGGCGACGGGCGTCCTGCGGGAAATCCTCGACCTGTATCCGCACCTCGACGGCGTGCAGATCCTGAGCGACCGCGGCACGCCCATGTTCGGCGGCACGTACGGGAAGTGGCTGCGGGACAGCCCGGCGCTGCGCAGGGAGATGATCTTGCGCATGAGGAGCTGGCGAG
>JASHSR010000411.1 GCA_030038645.1 Gammaproteobacteria bacterium | reverse complement strand
AGCAGCGTGGGCGGCGGCGTCGGAGCCTCATCCTCCACGCGCAGAGGCGGCAGCTCCGCTCGGCCACCGAGCTTGAACACGAGCAGCCGCGCCGGCGAGACGTGCAGCTCCTCGAACGTGCTCGCCTGCACGTGCGCGCGGCCGCCGCCCCACCCGGCATTCACAGCCACGTACTGCTCTCCCGCGACGGCATACGTGACGGGCCCGGCGATCGCAACCGTTTGAATGGGCCGCTCCCAGAGCTTGCGGCCGCTCTCGGCGTCGTATGCGGCGAAGGTTTTCTCGATCGTGCCCTGAAACACGACGCCGCCGGCGGTGACGAGGGTCCCGCCGGACCCGCTCGCGGGATAGCGCACGCGCCACCTCGCCCGGCCGAGGACCGGATCCCAGGCCACGAGCCACGATCGCTCGTGTCGGGCGGCGTAGTCGGACTGCTTCTTCAGCAGTGCGTCGTAGCCCGTCACGGCGAAGCCGAGCGTGGAATAGCTGGTGAACGACCGATCGAGTGACAGGTATGCGAGCCCTGTGATGGGGCTGTAGGCGATCGGATTGAAGTTGTGGGCTCCTCCGGCCCCGGGCGACACGAGCACGGGCGTCCTCCCGAACCGGGCCGCCGGATTCTCGACGGGGCGTCCCGTCGCGAGGTCAACGCGGTCCGCCCACGTCGTCGGCACGAGCCTCTCGGCCGCGAGCAGCTTTCCGCTCGCTCGATCCAACACATAGAAGAAGCCGTCCTTGGCGGCTTGCATGAGCACCTTGCGACGGCGTCCCTTCCAGGCGATGTCCGCGAGGACTATCGGCTCGGTGGCGTCGTAGTCCCAGATATCGGCGGGGACTTCCTGGTAGTGCCACACGTATTCGCCGGTCTCGGCATCGAGCGCGACGATCGAAGCCAGATACAGGTTGTCGCTCCCCGCAGGGCTGCGATAGCCGTTGCCGACGCCGAAATAGACGAGCTTCAACTCCGGATCGTAGACGATCGAGTCCCAGACCGACCCTCCGCCGCCCGACTTCCACCATTCTCCGCTCCAGCTCCGCAGCTGCGCGCGCTCGGCAGGCGTCGCCGCGGCTGCGCCGGGCTTGCCCGGCACCGTGTAGAAGCGCCAGAGCTCGCGGCCGGTATCGGCGTCGTAGGCGGTCACATAGCCTCGAATGCCATACTCGGCGCCGCCGTTGCCGATGATCACTTTCCCGTCGAACACGCGCGGCGCCCCCGTGATGGTGTAAGGCCACGGCGGCTCAGCCGCGAAGGTGTTCACGCTCCATACGGGACGGCCCGTCGCGGCGTCGAGCGCGATCAGCCTGCCGTCGAGCGTCGCGATGATGACCTTGCCCCGCCACACCGCGAGGCCCCTGCTCACGACGTCGCAGCAGGCCTTCCGCGCGATCTCGCGCGGCACGCCCGGGTCGTAGCTCCACAGAACCTTCCCGTTCGTCGCATCGTACGCGGTGGTGATGTTCCAGGGCGCGATGTCGTAGAGCACGCCGTCGACGACGATCGGAGTCGCCTCCAATCCGCGGTACGTGTGCTCGTCCGAGTACCATGCGAGCCCGAGACGCCCCACGTTGCCGCGATCGATGTCCGCGAGCGAACTGAATCGCTGCTCGGAATAGGTCCGCCCGTAGGTCATCCAATTCTGGGGCTGCGCATCGGCCGCGCGCAGCCGCGCCGCATCGACGTCGGCGGCCTTCATCGCGGGGCCGGCCCACACCGCTTGCAAGCCGGCCGCCACCAGCGCGAGCAGGACGAACGAGCGCGGCCGCCGCGAAGCCGAAAGGAGCGCCCGACGTCTGCGAAGCGATGAAATCCCGCGACGGGAGAGTCGGCTCGGCGGCGCTCGCGGCGTTGCTCTCGAGGCGCTCATCGGGATCGGCGCTTGCGGCAGGCTCACCAGAGATGTATGCTGAATATCATAACACAATTTTATTTGGCTCGGCGCGCGAATCCCGGGCGGCCGTTCTCGAGCGAGGCAAGACATGCACAAGCACCTTCGTACGCTCGCCGCAGGCGTGATCGTCGCGGCTGCGGTGCTGCCGCGCGCAACGCTCGCGCAGGCACTCGATGAGAAGGCGGTGACGGCGCAGGCACGCGCGTTCGAGCCCAAGGACACAGGCGGCCCGACCGTCGCGGGCATTCCCGCCGCCGACATTCGCTGGCTGCTCGACCGCGAGGAGATCCGCGATTGCCTCGCGCGCTACACGCGGGGACTCGATCGGCACGATCTCATCCTGCTCGCGAGCGCCTTCTGGCCCGACGCGCAGATCATCTACGGGGATATGTTCACGGGGCCGCGCGACGAGTTCGCGCGCTGGGCCCTCAAGGACGATGCCATGCGGTGGGCCGCCCACACGCACAACATCACGCAGCAGACGGTCGACATCCGCGGCAACACGGCCCACGTCGAGAGCTACATCCTCGCCGTCGAGCAGCATCCGGACCGGACGGCTCAGCTGACGGCCGGACGCTACATCGACCGCCTCGAGCGCCGTCACGGAGAGTGGCGGATCGTCGTGCACGAGTTCGTTCTCGACACGAAGGCGAAGCTGGACGGCTCGTTCTATCAGCCGGGCGTGACCTGCCAGCCGGTGTGCGGAACGTGGGACCGAACGGATCCTTCGTACCTGCGCCCGCTTCCGCGCCGGACTCATTATCCGAAGCCGGTGCCGGCCGGCACGCCGCCGCCGCAGGCGTCCGCCGCACCGGCCGGCGCGAAGTAGGCGTCCGCGGCGCGCGCGATCCTCAGTCGCCGATCTTGCGCCAGACGGACCACAGCTTGTGGAGCTTGCCCTGTGCGTCGCCCATCACGCCCGGACAATCGATGGTCTTGCCGTCCGCGGAGGGAGTGCAGACGTCCGAGTCGAACACGCCGTTGTTCGAGCGATGCGTATGACCGAGGGCGTTTGGAGCGAGATAGAAGTAGCGCGTGAATCCGGCCGCGTCCGGGCGCTCTACCCCGTCCGGGATCATCAGGATCACGATGGGCGTCGACTCGATCACCATCGTCACGATCGAGCCCTCCTTCCGCACGTCGGCGATGATCGGCCTCGACGTGCGGCGAAACGGATCGAGCGCGCGGGGACCGTTCTGCGGCACGCCATCGACGTACACGTCGATTCGCCAGCGGCCGAGGGGAACGAAGGGCTTCGTATCGGCACAGAGCCCGCAGAGGGGCGCGAGCAGAAGGACGAGCGCGGCGGCTTTCGACGCGAATCGGATCACGGTGTTCGACTCCTTGGGCGCCCGGGCGCCGCCCGGAGCGTCCATCGTGCAGACGGAGGCGCGTTGCCTGAGGCCTGACGTGAATGTATTATGATCATTAGTATACGTGATTATATCCATCTTCGGGTCCGCGACGGGGAGCCCGGCTCCCGCGAGAGCAGCGCGGACTCGAGCAGCGGGGAAGCGCCATGATTCTTCTTTCGGCGGGCGGCAGCGGCACTCAGCGGCACTTGCGGGACGAGCGGGTGCTGGCGGTGGGCACGGTGGACGGCATCTGGTTCCTCCGCGGCCGGGAGGAGGGAGACTGGGTGGAGATGCGGCGCGCGCTGCAAGGCTGCCACGTGAGCGCGCTCGCGCAGTGCGCCGACGGAGGGCTGATCGCGGGGATGCACGGTCACGGGCTCGCGCGCAGCGACGACGGAGGCGTGACCTGGCGCTTCGTCAATCGCGGATTGACGCAGTTCGACGTGTGGGCCCTCAAGGCGGAGCGGCTGAACGGGCGGGAGGCGCTGCTCGTGGGCACGATGCCCGCGCACCTGTTCGTGAGCGCCGACGGCGGGCTCAACTGGACGGAGCGTCCGGCGTTGCGGCGCCTGCCGACGGCGCCGGAGTGGTTCTTCCCGCCGCCGCCGCACCTCGCGCACGTCAAGGACGTGGTGGTGCTCGGCGCGCGCCGGTTGGTGGTCGGCGTCGAGGTGGGTGCGCTCGCGTATTCGGACGATGGCGGCGAATCGTTCGCGGAGTTTCCGGTAGCGGCCAACATCTCGGAGATCGACATTCACCGGATCCTGGTGCACGAGGAGCGGCCGCAGTGGCTGCTGCTCGCGACGGGCTGGGGCGTCGCCGAGAGCCTGGACGGCGGCCGCAGCTGGCAGGCGAACAGCGCCGGCGGGGTCAATTATCCGGACGCGGCGGCGGTTCACCCGCAGAATCCGCAGCTGATCTTTCTCGCCGGCGGTCAGGGCTATCCTCCCAACTGGTTCAAGATCAACCGCTCCCGATCGATCATCGTGCGCTCGCGCGACGGGGGCCGCACGTGGGAGCGGCTGCTCGGAGGGCTGCCGGCGGGGGCGCGTCCCGCGTTCGGGGCCATCTCCATCGCGCAGTACGCGGCGGGGAGCTACTCGGTGTTCGCAGCCGACACGGACGGACAGATCTTCGAGAGCCGCGACGGCGGGGAGCACTGGGAGGTGATCTTCGAGGCGGCGGCCGTGTCCAAGGGCAACATGCATCGGGCGCTGCAGAAGCACCGGCCCTGGTCGTTCGAGCACGATGCGCTGATGATCGACCCGATCGGCACGCAAAAGATCGAGCAGGCCGTGCCGTAGGCGCAGAGGCCGTCATGGTGCAGAGCGAGCAAGCCGTCGCCGAGTGGCAGTGCGCGCGGCTGATTCACGAGTTCGCGCACCTGAACGACGCTCGAGAGTACGAGAAGCTCGCCGCGCTCTTCACGGTGGACGGCATCTTCGTGCGGCCGTCCACGCCGGATGATGTCTTGAGTGGACGAGATACGATTCTCGCTCATTTTCGGAGCCGCCCGCCGCGGTTCACGCGCCACGTCGTGAGCAACATTCTCGTGAGCGTGGAGAGCCGGGATTGCGCCTCGGCCCGCAGCTACCTCATCCTGTACTCCGCGCCTCTCGACGTCGAGCCGGGCGCCGTGCGCCGCGCGGACACGGACGCGCGCCACGGCGAGTTCCGCGACCGATTCGCGAGGGTCGACGGCCGGTGGTATTTCCGCGAGCGCCTGGGGACGCTCACGCTTATCGGCTGACCGGCGCGATGCGGATCGGACGCTCTCTCGAGTGAGTATGATTTTCCAGACCGGAGTGCATGAACGATGAAAATCCTCGCAGCCGGCGCCATCCGCGCCATCTCAGCCACTTGCCTCCTCTGCGCGCCCCTTGCATCCGTCGCATGGGCGACGCCGCCGGCCTCTTCGCCCATCGTCCGGCGGCCTGAGCTGAGCCCTGACGGAGCATGGGCCATGGTCGAGGCTTGCAAGGCGTACGCAGAGAAGCACAACTGGCACGTGTCGATCGCCGTCGTCGACGGCGGCGCCTCGCTGATGGCATTCTTCAGGATGGACGACACCAGCATCAATTCCATCAACTCGGCCCTGCAGAAGGCCAAGACCTCGGCGCTCATTCGGCTGCCGACGAAGGACCTGGCCGATCGGGCCTCGAAGGGCGAGGATGCGGCGCTGCTCGCCGCTCAGCAGCTCGCGATGGGATTCTATGCCGCCCAGGGCGGCCTGCCGATCAAGGTGGACGGGATCGTCGCGGGCGCGATCGCCGCTTCGGGCGAAAGCCCCGAGCGAGACGAGGAGTGCGCGCGCGTCGCCATGCAGGCGGTACTCAAGTAGTCCGCGAGCCCGCAGGCCGGACGATGCGGGCCGGGCGGATTGACTTGATGCGTACTGATCATCATAATGCGTTCTCTTGACCCGAGCAGGAGGCCCATGACACGCCGTTCCGTCTGTCTGCTCGTCGCCGCGGCGGCTGCCCTCACGGCGGCCTCGGCCGCTTCCGCATCCGCGGCGGGGAGCCCCGCGCCGGCCGGCCGATTCGACATCTCGCCCGGGTATGCGAAGGCGCTCGAGCGGCTGCCGGATTGGAACGGCGCCTGGGACATGGCGCGCATTCCCGGGAAGTCGCACGCGGCTCTTCTCATGTTCGACCCGGATCACGTCTATCTGCCGCCCGATCCGGGCGGGCCGCAGGGCGGCTTCGACTTCGGCCCTCCTCCCGGCTCCTACGACAGCTCGATCCCCTACAAGCCGAAGTACTGGAAGAAGTACATGGCGATCGTCGCGCGAAACGCGCAGGGAATGATCACCGATCCGGTGGGAGACTGCATGCAGCCGCACGGCATGCCGCGACAGATGTCCGCGATTCCGATCGGCCCCTACATCGTGATGACGCCCACCCTGGTCATGATGCACTGGGAGTGGCTCGGCGCGACGCGCTATATCTTCACCGACGGCCGAGGTCATCCGAAGGGCGATGCGCTCGCCCCGAGCTACATGGGCGACTCGATCGGACACTGGGAAGGCGACACGCTGGTCGTCGATACGGTCGGAATGTTCGCGGGTCAGTACGACCAGTCGGGCGCGCCGTTCAGCAACCGCATTCACGTGCTCGAGCGCATCTACCTCGTCGACCGCGATACGTTGCGGGACGACATCACGGTCGAGGACCCGGTGATGCTCATCCGGCCGTGGCGGGTCGTGCGCGATTACAAGCGGAACACGGCGAAGCGTCTCGATCTACACAGCGCCTATTGCCCGCCGGGCGGCAACACGATCGATTACAGCCATGGGTATCAGAACGAGGTGTTGCCGATGGAAAAGGATCAGCAGCAGCAGCAGCATGAGTCGCCCTCGACCGGCAGGTCGAGCGGCGGCCGGTTCTGACGGTCCCGCCAAGTTCTGCAGGGGTAACGTTATGCGAGCCAGTCTCCTGCGTGCCGCTGTCGCCGCTCTCGCTCTCGCCGCGGCGCCGGCCTTCGCGCATCATTCCGGCGCGATGTTCGATCGATCGAAGGTCGTCACGCTCCACGGCACGGTGAAAGCATTCATGTTCGCCAATCCGCACAGCTGGATCCGGCTGATGGTGCTCGAGGGCAGCGGACCGGCCGTCGAGTGGGACGTCGAGGGCGCCGCAACCGTCCGGATGACGGCCTGGGGCATCACGCCCCAGTCGGTGAAGGCGGGCGACAAAGTGACCGTCCGGATGCATCCGTTGAGAGATGGTCGAAGGGGCGGAAGCCTCGTCGATGTGACGCTGGCGGACGGTCGTCTCCTCAAAACCTCTACAGACACTCAGCCCCAGTCCAAGTAGGCGCGGCGGGCGGCCGGACGCCGCTCTGCGGGTCGATTGCCTTGGAAGCGAGGGGATGTATACTGATGATCACAGTGATATACCGCCCGCCGCGGGCATCGGCTCGCGGCCCGGGCGGGAACCCGGAGCGGCAATATGTCGATTGACCGCGAATCCTTCAGGGCTAGCATGCGTCGGCTCGCCGCCGCCGTCTGCGTCGTCACCACCGTTTCCGAAGAGGGCGGACGGTTCGGGCTCACCGCCACGGCGGTCTCGGCGGTGTGCGCCGAGCCCCCTACGCTGCTCGCGTGCATCAACAGCGGCACCGGGACGTATGCCGCCATTCGAGCGGCCGGACGGTTCGCGGTGAACGTGCTGCCGGCCGAGAGCAGCGACATCGCGGCGCGCTTCGCGAGTCCCATTGCGCCCGAGCAGCGCTTCACCGAGGGACGATGGGTCTCGCTCGCGACGGGCTGTCCGGTGCTCGAGAGCGCCCTGGCCGCGTTCGAGTGCACGCTGGCAGGCGTGACCGAGATCGGCACGCACGGCATCGTGCTCGGCGGCATCGAGGCCGTGCGGCTGCGCCCGCCCCACGTCAAGCCGCTGCTGTATGCTCACGCGACGTACGGCGCCTTCGCGGCCCTGGAGCCTGCGCGAGGCGCCTACCGCGGCCAAGCGACTGCGTGGCTCGCCTCCGACCGCCGGCTAGCGGACGACGCCATGCACTGGGGCCTGCTCTGACCGCCGGCTCATCGCCGCCTCTCTGATCGCCACCTCGCAGACGCGCCGTGCGGCGAGGCCCGGCTGCTCGGATGCGAGACGCCTCGCCGGAGTGGATCCAGATGGATACATCGGCCATTGAAGCCTCCGCAGCGCTCCTCGCCGATACGCAGCAGACCCGGCAGTGGCTCGCGGAGCTGCCCGACGCGCTCAGTCCCCGGACGCTCGAGGAGGCCTACGCGATCCAAGATGCGACGGCCGCGGCGAGCGGCCGCATTCACCGCGGCTGGAAAGTAGGATGCACCAGTCCGCAGACCCAAGCGCTGTTCGGCGTCGATCAGCCGATCGTCGGTCATGTCTTCGCGGATCGTCTCTTCGCGGGTCCGGCCGCGGTCACATCCTTCCGCCCGGACATGCCGCTCGTCGAGGCCGAGTTCGCCTTCACGATGGCGCACGATTTGCCGCCGAGAGCCTCGGGCCACGATGCAGCGGCCGTGCTCGCCGCCGTGGGCGCTCTGCATCTTGCGATCGAAGTGGTCGAGAGCCGCTTCATCGACTGGCGCACGCCCCGACTGCTCCCGAGCATCGCCGACAACGCCTCGCACGGGGCGCTCGTGCTCGGCGAGCCCATGACGGATTGGCGCGACATCGATCTTCCGTCCATCGAGGTGACGCTGCGCGCGGCCGGGGAGATCGTCGCTCGAGGCGAGGGCCGCCGCGTGCTGGGCGATCCGCGCCATGTGCTCGTCTGGCTTTGTGAATTTCTCTCCCGGCGGCATATCGGCATGCGAGCGGGAGAAGTCGTGACGACCGGGACTTGCATTGGCGCGCCGGTGGTTCCCGTCGGCACGCCCGTGGTCGCCGAATTTGGCGGTCTCGGCCGCATCGAGATCGTGTTCGGCGGGAGCGAAGGCGGCGGCCACATCGGCCGGTCGCCGCGGAAAATCAGTCGCGACGCGCCGGATTGATGAGGTCCGAGGCGGTCCAACCGTCGAGGTCGTACTCCGCCATACACTGCTCCGCGAGCGCCTTCATCTGGTCGGTGCGGCCGCTCAGGGCGCCGAGCACATAGGGATCCACGCGCACCTGCTCGTGGCTGCCGGAATAGTTGATCTCGTAGAGCTCGTGGCGGGAGGCGAACTCCGAGGAGAGCGCGTCCCAGAGGAGCTTCAGCGTCTTGATGCGCTGCTCGGAGGTGATGCCGCCCGAGCCGCGCACATAGCGCTCGAGATAGGGCCGCAGAGCCGGGTTGTGCAGGTCGCGACCGCTCGAGGGCAGGTAGATGAGCGCGCTCGCGACGGTCTTGTAGACGAGGTTGCGCACGCGCGAGTAGGCATCGCCGGCCTGAGCCCGGTAGGCAAGAGCGGCCTGCTCGTCGGGCAGCACGTAGTCGCCCCAGGGCGCCGGCGAGCGGGCCATGGCCTCCGAGAAGGCCCACATGGCGTGATGAAGCGCGATCACCTCTCCGACTGCGGCCTGCACGCCGCGGAAATCCTTGGTGCCCGTGATCTCCACGGCCTTGATGAAGAGGCCTGCGATGAATTCCAGTTTCACGGCGAAGCGCGTGCATGCCTGCAGCAGCGCGCGGGTGAAGAAGCCGGTCTGCCCGACGAAGGCATTGGCCGACTCGACGCTGTACATCAGCACGTTTTCCCAGGGCACCAAGACCTTATCGAAGACCAGGATGGAATCGTTCTCGTCCAGGCGGCTCGAAAGCGGCGCATCGAACGGAGCGGCGGTCACGGCGGCGTTGTACTCGTAGGAGGCGCGGCAGATGAGCTTCACGCCGGGAGCGCCCGTGCGCACGAGGAAAACGGGGCAGTATTTCTTCTGTTTGTAGGCGACCGCGTAGTGCGCGACGAGCGTGTACTGGGTGAGGACCGCGGAGGTCGCCACGACCTTCGCTCCGCTCACGACCAGCCCCTGATCGGTCTCCTTGTCGACCTGCACGAACACGTCCGAGGACTCGGCCGCCACGTTTCGGTCGATGGGAGGATTGATGATCGCGTGATTGATGAACGGCACTTGCATGCGCGCGACGTCGTACCAGCGCTTGGCGTTTGGCCGGTATTCCGCATAGGCGTCACAGGGTCCGGCGAGGGTGCCGACCCACGCGGCCTTGTAGTCCGGCGTGCGGCCCATCCAGCCGTAGGTCATACGCGCCCAGTGGGCGATGGCATCGCGCGCGGCGAGCTGCTCGGCGGCGTCGTGCGGCGCCTGAAAGAAGCGGTGCGTGCGCACGCCCGAGCCGTCGTCGATCGGGATCGTCATCAGCTCGCGCAGCGCCGGATCGTGCAGCGCATCGTAGAGCCGGGCGACCATGCGCGCGGAATTGCGGAACGCGGGATGGGCAGGCACGCTCTTGACGCGCTCTCCGTTGATCCATACCTCGCGTCCATCATCGAGGCTGTCCAGGTATTCGCGACCGGTGTACGGGCGCGCCGGCGTCGGCGCCGCGGCCGACGTCGCGGCGGTCTCAAGTTGAGCGGTGCTCATGTTGTCTCACTGCCTCCGGAAGACCTGGCAGACCTGCTTCCACTCGAGGAAGTCGTCCACCGAGGCGAGGCCCGCGAGTCGGCCGCGCCCGCTCGCCTTGAAGCCGCCTTCCTCGAACTCGATCTGCAGATTGGCCCAGTCGTTGATGCACACGTGGCCGGACTCGAGCTGCCGGGCGACCCGAATAGGACGATCGACGTCCTGGCTCCAAACCGAGGCGCTCAAACCGTAGTCGCTGTCGTTCGCCATGTTTACGGCCTGCTCCTCCGTGTCGAACACCTGCAGCGTTTGCACCGGGCCGAACACCTCGTTGCGCACGATGGGCAGCGTCGGGTCGGAGACCTCGAGCAGCGTGGGACGGTAGAAGGCGCCCTTTGCGAGCGGCCCTTGTTTGATGGGGCCGCCTCGCACGATGGCCTTCGCGCCGGCCGCGATCGCCGCCTCCACCATGCTGTCCACGCGGTCAACGGCTTTGCGGTCGATGAGCGGGCCGAGCTCGCTCGTCGGATCGGAGGCCGGACCGGCCTTCACCTGCTGGAGCAGCGGGGCGAGCCGGCTTTTCAGCCCTTCGGCGATGCCGCGCTGGACGAGGATGCGGCTCGCCGTGATGCAGAACTGGCCGGCGAAAACAGTCGATGAGGCCACGATCTTCGGCAGCGCGAGGTCGAGATCCGCGTCATCGAAAATCAAGTGCGGCGTCTTGCCGCCGAGCTCGAGTCCGACGCGCTTGAAGCGCTGCGCCGCCGCCATGGCGATCGCGCGCCCCGTGGCGCTGCTGCCGGTAAAGCTGACGGCGGGCACTTCGGGCGCCTCGACCAGGTACTTGGCGCCGTCCGAGCCGCTCTCGACGAACAGGTTCACCGCCCCCCGCGGCAAGTCTGGAACGCTTGCGAGGATCTCGCCCGAGAGCTGCGCCGCCTGCGCCGCCTGTGCCGGCAGCTTGATAGCGGCCGTGCAGCCCGCCGCCAGCGCGGGGGCGAGAGCGCGGATCAGCAGGTAGGCCGGCGAGTTCCACGGGACGATGATTCCGGCCACCCCGATCGGGTGGCGCAGCGCCATCGACTGCACGCCGGGCCGTGGCTCGAGCACGCGGCCGTACGTATGCAGGGCGAGACCGGCCGCGAAGCGCAGCGCGCGCGGGATCTGGCCGACCTCGAAGCCCGCCTCCAGCTTCATCTTGCCGTTCTCGGCCGCGAGGCACTCGATCAGATCCTTCGCCCGCTTCTCGTACGCATCCGCCAAATGCGAGAGCGCCGTCGAGCGCCGCATCCCGTCGACCTTCCAGTCGCTCTGCTTGAATACCCGCAGCGCCGCCGCGACCGACGCGCGCGCCTGCTCGAGTCCTCCGTCGCGGAAGGTCCCGATCACCTCGCCGTTCGCGGGATTGATACTCTCGCGGCGAGTCCCGGTCCCGACGAATTCTCCGTCGATCCAGTGCGTGGCGGCTTGGTCAGGCTTCATGTGCGCTCCCCCGCGGACCCTGCGTCCGCGC
>JASHSR010000410.1 GCA_030038645.1 Gammaproteobacteria bacterium | reverse complement strand
ACGCGCGGCTTGATCTCTCTGAAGCCCGGCAGGGGCGTCTTCGCCGGCCGCGCCTCGAGCGTGATGGTGTCGCCGACCGGAGCGCCGTCGATCTCCTTGATGCCCGCGATGACGAAGCCCACCTCGCCGGCCGAGAGAGCGTCCTGCGCGACCGACTTCGGCGTGAAGCGGCCGAGCTTGTCCACGTTGTGGCTGCGCCCGCTCGACATCACGCGGATCTTGGCGCCGGTCTCGAGCGTCCCGTTGACGACGCGCACCAGCGAGACGACCCCGACGTAATTGTCGAACCAGGAGTCGATGATGAGCGCCTGCAGGGGCGCCCCGGGGTCGCCCTTCGGCGGTGGGATCTTGCGAATGAGCGTCTCGAGCAGCTCCGGCACGCCGGCCCCCGTCTTGGCGCTCACGCGCGCGGCATCCCGCGCCTCGATGCCGATGATGTCCTCGATCTCCTGGGCGACGCGCGCCGGGTCGGCCGACGGCAGGTCGATCTTGTTGATGACGGGCAGCACCTCGAGTCCCTGCTCGATCGCGGTGTAGCAGTTCGCGACGCTTTGCGCCTCGACGCCCTGGGAGGCGTCCACGACGAGCAGCGCGCCCTCGCACGCGGCGAGCGATCGCGAGACCTCGTAGGAGAAGTCTACGTGCCCGGGGGTGTCGATCAGGTTGAGCTGGTAGCGCTGCCCGTCCCGCGCGTCGTAGTGCAGCGTCACGCTCTGCGCCTTGATGGTGATGCCACGCTCGCGCTCGAGCTCCATGGAGTCGAGCACCTGCTCTTGCATCTCGCGGGCCTCGAGGCCGCCGCAGAGCTGGATGAGGCGATCCGCCAGGGTCGATTTGCCGTGATCGACGTGCGCAATGATGGAGAAGTTACGTATGAGCCGCATCAAAAATGGGTTCCGCCGCTCGGGCCATTCATGCGGCCGATCGGGGCGGAATTCTATACGGCTTTTACTCCGAGCGCTTTCGGAGCAGGCGCGCGAGCTCCGCGGCGTCGAGCCGGTGGCGGCACACGACCGTGCCGTCGAGGAGCAGGACCGGCACGTGCAGCCCGTAGCGCCGCTGGATCTCAGAGTCGCTGTCCACGTCGAGCACCTCGACGGGCGGCAGCTCGAGCGTCCGCCCGAGCCGCTCGAGGTCCGCGAGCATCTCCTCGCAGAGCCCGCAGCCGCTGCGATGCACGACCGTGATCCGCTGCGCCGCCATCCGCCGCGATACCGAGCTCAGCGCCCGGGGGACGGCCGCTCTTGCACCGAGGTCGCGATGAATTTCACCGTCTCGGGCGGGACCTCCCCGACGGCGGTGACGGGATGGCCGTCCACCATGGTCGCGAACGTCGAGGTGGGGCCGACTTGCTCGCTGCCCGAGAGCTTGTGGTCCGCGTGCATGTGCGACTCGACGAACACCGACACCGAGGCGATGCCGTCCGTGTAGACGAGATGCTCGACGATGCCCGTCGTGCCCGGCATGAGCTGCACCACGCGCACGGACATGTGGAATCCCGGAGGAAGCCTGAGCGCGCCCCACGAGGACACCGACGATGCGGCCGCCGTCACCGCCGGGGAAGGCATCGGGATCTGCTTCACCCACTGGAAGCCGTCGGTCGAGATGTCCGGGTTGAAGGCGGAGTCCGGTATGTGGTTGGGCGTCGCGATGCTCGCGAACACGACCTGCTCGATCACCCGCCCGCGCCGGTCGCAGAGCTGAGTCTTCAAGGGCATTCCCGTCGCCTCGTCGATCCAGAGGCGATATCCGTAGCGGAACTCGTCCCTCGGGGTGACGACGATGAGCCGGGTCTTCTTGCCGATGAGGCGGGTGCGCCTCACGGCCCGGATATCGTAGAACTGGCTCGAGGAAGCGCCGAACTTCGGCAGGCTCCCGAGCAGCAGGCTCGGCGAGGGCTCCTGCACCACGAGCACCTTGCGCTCATCGGGCAGGTAGCAGGCGAGCGTCGAGCCGTTGCGGATGAACTCCCGGCCGGAGCCGTCGAGCGACATCAGCCGCTCCGTGACGACGCCGTCCTCCACGCGGTGGATGATGCGCATCGTCTCGACTTGGCTGCCCTGCCAGTGGGAGAAGACGCCATCGTAGTTGAGCGTGGTGAGCGCCTCGTTCATGCGCTCGAGCCACTTCTGCGGCTCCTCGGCCGAGGCGACGGTCGCCACGGCGAGGGCGAGCGCGATCCAGGTCAGCCGTTCGCTAGCGCGACTGAGCCGCATGCGAGGTCCGGGAGTCCGAATGGCCGCTCTGGCCCGCATTGCTCGGGGCATCGGCGTCATCGGCCGACGACTCCGCGGCGACGAGCGCCGAGAGCGCGCTGCGCCGGAGCAACGGCATGGAGAACTCGCTGTGCGCGACGACGAAATCGGCGAGCTCCACCGGTGGAGCGAAGGAGGCCGACTCGGTGGGTGGCGGCACGACGTAGCTGTCGGGCTGCGAGGCATGGCTTGCGACCGCCTCGGTGAGCGCGCCCGGCGCCGAGGCGACCTGCGCGACGAGCGATGAGGCGGGCGATCCGTCGCGGAGCAAGAAGATGGCGACGGCCGCGACCCCGGCCGCGACAGCCGCGCCCGCGACGGGTTGCCACCAGCGGCGCATGGGGCTCGCGAGCGGGCCGGCCGCTCGCTCCGGCGACCCGGCGAGCAAGGACGGCTCCGCGGCGATCGCCACGTTCACGCGGCGGGCAAGCTGTCCGTACAGGCGCACGCCGCGCTCCATCCGCATGGCGGCCCCGATGGCGGCATAGCGCCCCCAGCGAGCCTTGAGCGCCTCATCGCGCGCGAGCCGACGCGCGAGGAGCTCGCATTCCGGTGCGGGCAGCGCGTCGTCGAACATGGCGGACAGCTGACTGTCGAGCTCCTCGTTGTTCATCCCAGTTCCTCCGCGCGTCCCAGGCCGCCCTCGAAAACTTCGCGCAAGCGCCGGTCGATGGCCTCTCGGGCCCGGAAGATCCGCGAGCGCACGGTTCCGACCGGACAACCCATCGCGGCGGCGATCTCCTCGTAGGAGAGCCCCTCGAGCTCGCGCAGGATGATGGCGGTCCGCAAGTCCTCGGGAAGTGCGTCGATCGCGGAATTGACCGTCCCGCGGATCTCATCGGTGAGGACGAGCCCCTCGGGCGTCTCGGAGTCTTTGAGCCGACTTTGCATATCGTAGGACTCGTCGGGATTCTGCGCGTCTAGGTCGAAATCCACCGGGCTGCGGTCGCGGGATACGACGGCGTTCTTGGCGGTGTTGATCGCGATGCGATAGAGCCAGGTGTAAAAGGCGCTGTCCCCGCGGAACTGCGGCAGCGCGCGGTAAGCCTTGATGAAAGCTTCCTGGGCGACATCCTCGGCTTCCGCAGGGTTGCGTACATAACGCATGACCAGCTTGACCACTTTGTGCTGGTACTTGAGCACCAGCGCATCGAACGCCCCTTTGTCACCGCGCTGCACGCGCCGGACCAGGCTCAAATCGCTCGTATCAGCGAGGCTCATGGACGCCCTTCTGCTCCCTGGCCCAGCCAGAAGGTCGCCACGCCGGCTGAGTAGACCCGGCGCGCCCGAGGAAGTTCAGGGGCCTCGCCTGGCCGATCGGGCGGAGCACGCCTCCGTTCGTGGAGTCGGACGCCCGGCGGACGGGACAGTCGCGATGTGATGCCTGTCACAGATGGACCCGCAGTCTACCGGCGGCCCGGGGCCGCGACCAGGGCCGCGACTTCGGCGAGCTCGTGGTCGGCCGGGGGGTGGGCCGGCGGACCCGAGGGGCCTGCGGCGGCGCCGAGCGCCGCCGGACCCAGCAGAAGCTCGGCGAGCGCGGGGTCGGGCAGGCTGAGCAGCCGCTCGAACGCCCGCTTCAGGGCCGCCGGCGCATCGCGATAGCGCTCTCTCACGAAACGCTCGAGCAGCAGGTCGAGCTCCTTCATGCCCCGGCGGCAGCGCCACAGGATCGGGTCCCCGGTTGACCTGTCCACGGCTCCTCGTCAATACCGGCGCGTGGCCAGCATCTTCTTGATTTCCGCGATCGCTTTCGCCGGATTGAGATCCTTGGGGCACACGTCGGTGCAGTTCATGATGGTGTGGCAGCGATAGAGCCGGAACGGATCCTCGAGCTGATCGAGCCGCTCCCCAGTCTGCTCGTCGCGGGTATCGACGATCCAACGGTACGCCGCAAGGAGCGCCGCCGGCCCGAGGAACCGATCGCTGTTCCACCAGTAGCTCGGACACGCCGTCGAGCAGCAGGCGCAGAGGATGCAGGCGGCCGGCCGGTCGATGCGCTCCTGCTCCTCCTTGGACTGCAGGCGCTCGCGGTCTGGAGGAGCCGGAGTGCGCGTCTTGAGCCAGGGCTCCACGGCGGCGTACTGCGCGTAGAACTGCGTGAGGTCGGAGATGAGGTCCTTCACCACCGGCATGTGGGGCAGAGGATAGATGCGGACCTCGCCCTTGAGGTCGGCCATCGAGGTGATGCAGGCGAGGCGGTTCAGGCCGTTGATGTTCATGGCGCAGGACCCGCAGATGCCCTCGCGGCAGGAGCGGCGGAACGTGAGCGTGGAATCGAGAGTTCCTTTGATGAGGATGAGCGCATCGAGCACCATGGGGCACGAGCTCACGTCGAGCTCGAACGTATCGATGTGCGGACGGTCGGTGGAGTCGGGATCGAAGCGGTAGATGCGAAAGGTGCGCACGCTCTCGGACGCGGCGGCCGCTCTGTACACACGACCGCGCGGATTGACCCGGGAGTCTTTCGGCAAGGTGAGCTCAAGCATTCGGTGAGGCATTCAGCGATCCTCGAGCCGGAGGGCCGGCGGTTCTCAGTAAGTGCGCTTCTTCGGCGGAATGGACTCCACGTCGCGCGTGAGCGTGCTCAAGTGCACCGGACGGTGGTCGAAGCGCGTGCGGCCTCTCGGATCGACCCACACGAGCGTGTGCTTGAGCCAGCCCGCATCGTCGCGGTCGGGGAAGTCCTCGCGAGCGTGGGCGCCGCGGCTCTCCGTGCGGTGCTCCGCCGAGGCGATCGTCACGGTCGCCTGCAGCAGGAGGTTCTCGAGCTCGAGCGTCTCGATGAGATCGCTGTTCCAGATGAGCGAGCGGTCGGACACGCGCACCTCCGCCATCGAGGCGAACGTCGCCGCGAGCTTCTCCATGCCCTCGCGAAGCGAGACGCCGGTGCGGAAGACCGCCGCATCGCTTTGCATGATCCGCTGCATCTCGAGGCGGATGGCGGCGGTCGGCCGCGAGCCGCTCGCGTGGCGCAGCCGATCGAGCCTCGTCACGGCGAGCTCGGCCGCGCCGGCCGGCAGGGGCTTGTGCGGAGCGCCCGGCTTCACCCACTCCGCGCAGCGGCGCGCGGCTTCCCGGCCGAAGATGACGAGGTCGAGCAAGGAGTTCGATCCGAGGCGATTCGCCCCGTGCACCGAGACGCAGGCCGCCTCGCCCGCGGCGAGGAGTCCGGGCACGACCGCATCGGGATCGCCGTCGCGCGGCGCGACCACCTCGGCGCGGCGATTGCAGGGGATGCCGCCCATGTTGTAGTGGACGGTCGGGAGCACGGGGATCGGCTCCTTCGTCACGTCCACCCCGGCGAAGATCCGTGCGTTCTCGGCGATGCCCGGCAGGCGCTCGTGGATCACGTCGTGCCCCAGGTGCTCGAGGTGCAGGTCCACGTGGTCGCGATGCGGCCCGCAGCCGCGGCCCTCGCGAATCTCGATCGTCATCGCGCGGCTCACCACGTCGCGCGAGGCGAGATCCTTCGCGTTGGGCGCATAGCGCTCCATGAAGCGCTCGCCGTTGCCGTTCGTGAGATAGCCGCCCTCTCCGCGGACGCCCTCGGTGATGAGGCAGCCGGCCGTGTAGATTCCCGTCGGATGGAACTGGACGAACTCCATGTCCTGAAGAGGCAGCCCCGCGCGCAGCACCATCGCGTTGCCGTCGCCGGTGCAGGAGTGCGCGGAGGTGCACGAGAAGTACGCGCGCCCGTAGCCGCCGGTCGCGAGGATCGTCGCGTGCGCGCGGAAGCGGTGGAGCTTGCCCTCGGCGAGGTCGAGCGCGACGACGCCGCGGCAGACCCCGTCCTCCATCATGAGGTCGATCGCGAAGTACTCGATGAAGAACGTCGCCGAGTGGCGGATCGACTGCTGGTAGAGCGTGTGGAGCATCGCGTGTCCGGTGCGGTCGGCCGCCGCGCAGGTGCGCTGCGCGACGCCCTTGCCGAACTGCGTCGTCATGCCTCCGAAGGGCCGCTGATAGATGCGGCCCTCCTCGGTGCGCGAGAACGGCAGCCCATAATGCTCGAGCTCGATGACCGCGGCGGGCGCCTCCTTGCACATGAACTCGATCGCGTCCTGGTCGCCGAGCCAGTCCGAGCCCTTGACCGTGTCGTACATGTGCCAGCGCCAGTCGTCCTCGCCCATGTTGCCGAGCGCGGCGCTGATGCCTCCCTGCGCCGCGACCGTGTGGCTGCGCGTGGGGAAGAGCTTGGTGATGCACGCCGTGGAGAGCCCGGCTTCGGCGAGCCCGAGCGTCGCGCGCAGCCCGGCCCCGCCGGCCCCGACGACCACCACATCGAAGGTGTGGTCGATGAACTCGTATGCGCTCACACGGCGCTCCCGAAGGCGATGCGGAGCACGGCGTACACGCCGATCGCCGCGACGATGACATGGGCGAAGCTCACGAGCCCGAGCGCGACGGTCTTCATCCCGACCTCGTGAACGTAGTCCTCGATGACCACCCGCACCCCGAGCTGGGAATGCCACGCGCTCACGATGACGAAGAGGATCAGCACGGGTGCCGTCCAGCCGCCGCGCACCCACGCCGCGACGGTCGAGTAGTCGAGCCCGGGCAGCGCGAGCAGCGAGACGACGAACCAGCAGCCGAGCACGATCAGCGCGACGGACGTGAGGCGCTGCGTCCACCAGTGGCCGACCCCCTCCTTGGCGGTGCCGTAACCCTCCACCCTGCCCAAGGCCGAGCGCCAGCTCATCGCGCACCCGTCTCGTTCATGGCGCACGCCCCTCGTTCATCGCCCACCCGTCTCGTTCATGGCGCGCCGTGCAGCTCATCGCACACCCGCCCCGCCGAAGAGCGCCCACCAGATGAGGATCGCCGCGAGGACGAGCGAGACGACGAGCACCACTCCCGCGCTGCGCCGCGACTGCTCGCGCGCGGGGCCGTGACACGTGTCCCACACGAGATGCCGGACGCCGGCGACGAGGTGGTAGGCGAATGCGAGCGCGAGCAGCGCGTAGATGATCTTGAGCGGCAGGCTCGAGAGCACGGCCTGCGCGCCCGCATAGGCGCGCGCGCCCTCGGCGAGGGCGATGAGCCAGTAAAGGAGCAGCAGCAGCCCGAGGCTCAGAAACACGCCGGTGAGCCGGTTGGAGATCGAGCTGAGCAGGGTGTACCGGCTCAACTGGTAGATCGAAATGTGCGGCGACAGCGGCCGTCCGCGCGACGGCGCGCCGCTCGTCTCTGGTGCGCTCATGAGTGCTCCCGGAAGAAGCGAAAGTCTGCCAGAATTCGGCCTGCTCAGCCATGAAACTGCCTGAAGAACAGGAGCCTGCTCGAGAGGCCGACGCCATCGAGCTCGCGGACCTCGGCGTCCTGCGCGTCCGAGGCACGGACGCCGCGCGCTTCCTGCAGGGACAGCTGTCGAACGATGTGGCGCGGCTCGCCGCCGAGGGCTCGCTGCTCGCCGGCTACCACAATCCCCAGGGTCGCGCCATCGCGGTCGTCCGGCTCGTGCAGGCGGCCGAAGGGGACATCCTCGCCGTGCTGCCGCGCGAGCTCGTCCCGGCCGTCCTCTCGCGCCTCGCGCGCTTCGTGCTACGCGCGAAGGTGCAGCTGAGCGACGACTCCGCGAGCTGGCGCGTCCAGGGGATCGTGCGGGCGAGCGCGCCCGGCGGCCTCGCCGCCAAAATGGCGGGCGCGCCCGTACGGTGGCTCGTCCTCACGGCACGGGACTCGCCCGGCTCGGCGGGGGCGATAGCGGCGGGTACGGTGGCGACGGATGCGGTGGCGGCGGGTACGGTGACGACGGGCAGGGCGGCTGTGGGCACGGCGGCTGTAGGCACGGCGGCTGTAGGCACGGTGCCTGTGGGCGCAGCGCGGATGGCGGGCGCGGCCGGCTCCGAGCCCGCCTCGGCCGGCGAGCGGCGCGCCTGGACGCTGCTCGACATCGCAGCGGGTCTGCCTCAGGTGTACTCGCGCACGTCCGAGGCTTTCGTCGCGCAGATGCTGAACCTGGATCTCGTGGACGGCATCGCCTTCTCGAAGGGCTGCTACACGGGCCAGGAGGTGATCGCGCGCGCTCACTACCGCGGCCGCGTGAAGCGCCGCATGCAGCGCTGGCGCACCCTCGCGAGCGCAGCGCTCGCGCCGGGCGACAGCGGGCAGCTCGCCGACGGCCGCAGCTTCCGCGTGGTGGAGGCCGCGCAGCTTCCCGACGGACGCTGCGAGTTCCTGGCCGTGACCTCACCCGATGCGCAGGGCTCGACCGGGTCGGCGGAGCATGACTCGACCGGACCGACGACAGGCCACGGCTCGACTGGACCGGAAGGACATGCAACCGGACCGGCCTCTCCTGACGGCGAGCCCGCTGGCCCGGCACGCAGTCCGCTCGCGGCCGAGTCGCTCCCTCTCCCGTACTCCCTGCCGAGCTAAGCGGGGCGGCGGGCGCGCGTTCGGCGATCGCGTCCGGATAGCAGGCCCCATGGCTCCGGCACGCCGGTAACCGGGGCGTCTCCCAAGAGCAGGCTATAATTGTTCCGGAACGGTAGCTTGTGATCTAGGGTCTTGAACGGATACCGCGCCTGCCATGAGCGATGACGGTGTCACTCCGCCGCCTGCCTCGGCTCTCACCCGCGACGAGCTCATCAAGGCCCTCCAGGCCCTCTCCGACAAGCTCGGCGAGCAAGGTGTA
>JASHSR010000409.1 GCA_030038645.1 Gammaproteobacteria bacterium | reverse complement strand
ATAGGGCGCAAAGTCATGATCATCGTCGGACTGATCGTGTTCGGCGTCGGCAGCGCCGTGGCCGCGGCATCGAGTTCGATCGAGGGCGTGATCATCGGCCGCGCCGTGCAGGGAGGCGGCGCGGTCGGTTCCGTCATTCTCGCGTTGGTGGCGGACCTGACGCGCGAGGAGAGCCGCACCAAGGCGATGGCGCTGGTGGGCATCACGATCGGCGCATCGTTCATGGTGGCCTTGGTGAGCGGGCCGCTGCTGGCGGGTGCCATTGGAGTCGATGGCATATTCTGGCTCATGGTACTCCTGGCGCTCGTCGGTGTCGCCATCGTTCAGTTCGTCGTACCCCGGCCGCGTAGGCTGCACGTGAACGCAGACGCGGAGACGGTCCCGAACATGCTCGGCTCGATCCTCAGAAATCGCGAACTGCTGCGGCTGGATTTCGGCATCTTCGCGCTGCATGCCACGCTGACCGCCGGCTTTCTGGTGGTACCGGGGCTGCTGAATGCCCGGTTAGGCGTGAGCAGCTCGACGCAGTGGATCGTGTATCTGCCGATTCTGCTGGTGTCGGCGCTAGTCATGGTGCCGACGATCGTCGTTGCCGAGAAGTACCGCTGCATGAAGGGCGTATTCGTCTGCACCGTCGCGGCCCTCGCCGCGAGCCAATGGATGCTTGCCATGGGCGATGGCCACGAATACGTCGTCCTCGCCGCGCTGACGCTGTTTTTTGCCGCCTTCAACGTCATGGAAGCGACTCTGCCGTCCCTGATTACCAAGACCTCCCCGGCCCGGGCCAAGGGAACCGCCGCAGGAGTCTATTCCAGCTCACAGTTTCTCGGCATCTTCGTCGGAGGGGCGGCGGGAGGATGGGTGCAGCAGAATGCCGGTGGCGATGCCGTCTTCCTGTGGGCGGGAGCTCTCGCGCTGCTCTGGCTGCTGCTGGCGGCCACGATGCGACAACCGAGCTACCTCGTGACGCGCCTATTGCGGGTTGGCCCTGCCGTGGACGCACAGCAGCTCGGCGCCGCGCTGCGGCGTCTTCCGGGAGTCGCCGAGGTTGTCGTGGTCGCCGACGACCGGCTGGCTTATCTCAAGGTTGACTCCAAAGTGTTCGACAACGCCAGGGCCCAGTCGCTCACCGGCGCAGGGTGACTCCATGGCCCCGCTCATACGCGCCCCGATCGTGCCCGGGCTTTCGCAAGCCGTAGATATGAGGCCGATCGCAGATGCGTTCGTAGCAGTGCGGATGCGGGTTGGGAGAGGCGAGACGGGTCCGACACCGCACATCCATACGGCAATGTTCGTATGTACGGTGGGGCGCGCGCTTGCGACACTGTTCAGGTTGACTGAATCCGCAAGGGTGTCTCTTGGTAAGACCGCAGGATCGGGACCGCGAGCCGCTCGACGAGCCGCCTTCACGGCTCGAGAGCCCACCGGAAGGCCTTGCCTCGGACGACGCGCTTCGGCGCCTGGAGCAATACGGATACAACGAGCTGCCGGAGCGGAAAAGCAGTCCGCTTCGCAAGTTTCTCGGCTACTTCTGGGGCCCGATCCCCTGGATGATCGAGATCGCGGCAGCGCTCTCGGCCCTGCTCGGACACTGGGCCGATCTTGCCATCATTGTGCTGATGCTGCTCATCAATGCCGGCGTCGGCTTCTGGCAGGAATACAAGGCCGATGACGCGATCGCGCTGCTGAGACAACGCTTGGCGCTCAAGGCACGCGTCAAGCGCGACGGCGCGTGGAGGGATATCGAGGCGCGCCTGCTGGTGCCGGGCGATCTCATCCTGATCAAGCTCGGTAATATCGTTCCCGCCGACGTGAAACTCGCCGAGGGCCCTTATCTCAGCGTCGATCAGTCCGCGCTCACGGGCGAATCGCTGCCTGCGGACAAGAAGTCGGGAGAGGACGCCTACTCCGGCTCGATAGTGCGGCAGGGTGAGATGACCGCCGTCGTCACGGCGACCGGCGGGCGCACGTATTTCGGCAAGACCGCCCGCCTCGTGCAGCAGGCGGGGACGGTCTCCCACTTCCAGCGCGCGGTCCTGCAGATCGGCAACTTCCTGATCCTCACGACGGTCGGCCTCGTTGCGGTGATGGTGGTCGCCGGCCTGTTCCGCAAGAACCCTTTGATAGAGATGGTCCAGTTCGCGTTGATCTTGGCCGTGGCCTCGATACCGGTCGCGCTGCCTGCGGTGCTGTCGGTCACAATGGCAGTGGGGGCGGAGCGCCTCGCACGACTGAAAGCCATCGTCTCGCGTCTCGTATCGATCGAGGAGATGGCGGGCATGGACACGCTGTGCTCGGACAAGACGGGCACGTTGACCAAGAACGAGCTGACGCTGGGCAGCGCGCAGCCTGCGAGAGGGGTCGAGCTCGAAGAGCTGCTGGTAGCCGCGGCGCTGGCCTCACGGCGCGACGCACCGGACTCGATCGATGCGGCCGTTCTCGCGGGAGCATCGCAGGTGCGCGGGCTCGAGCGCTTCGAGGTGCGCGCCTTCCACCCCTTCGATCCGGTAGCCAAGCGTGCTGAAGCCGACGTCGAGCGCGACGGCAAGTGCTTCAAGGTCGCCAAGGGGGCGCCGCAGGTCATCGTCGATATGTGCGCACCGGACCCCGAGGCGCGCCGCGGCATTGCCGCCCTCGTGGAGGAGGACGCCGCCAAGGGCTACCGCACCCTCGGGGTTGCGCGCGACGACGGCCAAGGCTGGCGGTACTTGGGTCTGCTGCCCCTGTTTGATCCGCCGCGCGACGATTGTGCTCAAACGATCAAGGCCGCTCGCGGCATGGGGGTGGACATCAAGATGCTCACCGGGGATCACGAGGCGATCGCCCGCGAGATCTCCGGGCGGCTCGATCTCGGTCGCAACATCGTGGTGGCGGACACGGTGTTCGGCGACGGGGCGCCCGCCGACAAGTTACCGAAGATCATGGCGGCCGACGGCTTCGCCCGCGTGTTCCCCGAGCACAAGTACGCAATCGTCAAGGCGCTGCAGGGCGCGGGACGCATCGTCGGGATGACCGGCGACGGCGTAAACGACGCGCCGGCCCTCCGGCAGGCCGATGTCGGCATCGCCGTGAGCGGCGCGACCGATGCTGCCCGTGCCGCCGCGGCGCTCGTGCTGGTGGCGCCCGGCCTGTCGGTCATCACCACCGCCATCGAGGAGGCGCGCCGCATTTTCGAACGGATGACGAGCTACGCGATTTACCGGATCGCGGAGACCATGCGCTTGCTGCTGTTCATGACGGCGGCCATCCTGATCTTCAATTTCTACCCGGTGACCGCGATCATGGTGGTGTTGCTCGCGCTGCTCAACGACATACCGATCATGATGATCTCCTACGACAACGTGCCGTTCGCCAGGATGCCCGTGCGTTGGGACATGTCGCGGGTGTTGACCGTCGCTTCAGTGCTCGGCGCCTACGGAGTCATCGAAAGCTTCGTCATCTACTGGCTGGCGCGCGATTATCTCCATCTGCCCGCAGCGGCGCTGCAGGCCGTCATCTTTCTGAAGCTGCTGGTTTCGGGCCATATGACCATCTACCTCACCCGCAACAAGGGATGGGCGTGGCAGCGGCCGTTGCCGAGCTGGAAGCTGATCGTGCCGTGCGAGGCGACCCAATTCCTCGGCACTCTGCTCGTCGTGTACGGCGTGACCATGGCTCCAATCGGCTGGGGCCTCGCGCTGTTCGTTTGGGCCTACGCCATCGCCTCATTCTTCGTGGCGAACGCCGTGAAGATCGGCAGCTATCGGCTGCTCGGCCACGTTGCGCCGTCGCATGCGCTACATCTGGCGCGCGTCGAGCGGCACGTCTCGGCGTAACCGCCAGTGGCGGCCATCGGCGCTCGCTACCTCGGGAAGCGCCCGGCGCTCACCAGATGCCTGCGGTAGAAACCCTGCTTCAAGTTTCCGTAGGAGACGAGCGCGCCCGATCGAGGCGCGTGGACGAAACGGCCGCCGCCCACGTAGATGGCGACGTGATCGACCTGACGCGAGCCGATCCGGAAGAACAGAAGGTCTCCGGGCAGCAGGTCCCTCAGGGAAACACGACGTGCCGCACGGTGTTGTTCGGCTGCGCTGCGCGGGATGGAGATACCGACTTGCTCGTAGGCATAGACGGCGAGACCGCTGCAATCGAAGCCTCGGCCGTCGGATCCCCCGAACCGATAAGGGGTGCCGATGAAGCTCGCTGCGACAGCCGCGATGGCCCGGCCTGGGGCCGCCTCGATCCCACGCGTGCGTGGTACGGTTGCGCAGGCCGCAAGAAGACCGGCCAGTGCAAGAGCGAGCGCGGTGCGCCATCGGCCGATGGTCGCTCGATCCGCTCCCGCCGAGATCGACGTATGCCGATGCTTTGCCCTTCCTGATGGATGGGGTGACGGGACTTGAGCCTGCGACCTTTTGGCCCCCAACCAGACGCTATCGATCGCCCGTGGCAAGACAGCGACGCCCGGAGCAGTCGTACGGCGCTCAGAGTTCACGAGGTCGCGAGAGCGCGCGCGACTCGAGTCTGCAGCAGATAGACGGCAGAGCTCATCGCGACGAGCGCCAGCAAGCCGATGATCTCGGCGCGTGAGGCGAGCGCGATCACCAGCAGCATGCCGACCACGCCCAGCAGCGCCGCGGCTCCGAGGTAGCGAAAATTGAGCGGTGTGCCCGCGAGCGCCACGCCTCGGCGCGCGAGCAGCCAAGCTGCAATGCAGGCTGCGATATACAGGCCGGCGGTCGCAAGAGTCGCGAGCACCGCGAGCTCGGCGAACGTTCCGGTCAACGCGAGGACCATCGCGATCGCCGCGTACGTGAGGATTGCAATGTGCGGGGTATGGGTTCGAGGATGAACACGGCCGAGCACACGCGGCAGCAGTCCATCCCGAGCGAACGCAAAGAGCACCCGAGGAGTGCTGAGAATGTCCGCGGCGATGCAGCCGAGCAGAGCGAATGCCGTCCCGGCGAGCATCACCACGCGCAGCGCCGGGCCGATCCTTCCCATCGCATCGGCCAGCGGCGCGGCCGACCCAGGCAGAGCCGGCCCCAGGATCCCTTGGACGATGAGCTGAATGGCCGCGTAGAGCGCCGTCACCGACGTGAGCGCGATGGTGAGCGCGAACGGAATCGTCCGGCTCGGCCGGGCGACCTCGCCGCTCGCGCAAAGGGATGTCTCCATGCCCATGAGCGCAAAAGTCGCGAGAATGACTGCGCGACCCAGCCCCTCGATCCTCCACGCCGGCGGGGGCGAGAAGTTCGCGCCACGAATTGCAGTGGCACCCGCAACGACGAAGATCGCGAGCGGCAGCAGTTTCAGCGCCGTCGCGGCGCTGACGAGTCTTGCTCCGCGTGCCACGCCGCCGGCGTTGACGAGCGCGATCCCGCCGACGACTGCGATGATGACTGTCACGCGCACCGCCCCCAGCAGCGCCGCCGGTACCGTGCTGGCGGCTACATTGCCGAGGGCAACCGCCACTCCGCCCGTGGCGAGCACGTCGCCGACCCAGAGGAGTGTCCCCGCGACGTAGCCGGCGAGCGGGCCGAGAGAGGCCTCGATGTAGCCGTACATGCCGCCGCTCGTTGCAATGCGGCTGCCGCCTTCGGCGCAGCAGATCGCAACCGCTCCGATCCCCAGGGAACAGGCGATGAACGCGAGCGGTGCGTAGGAGCCGAGGGATGCGGCAAGCCCGCTCGGTACGGCGAAAATTCCGGCGCCGATCATCATGCCGATGATGCTGGCCGCCAGGCTCCAAGGCCCGACCGCCCGGACGAGACCGGCGTCGCGCTCACCCCCCATACGCTCGGACCCTACCACCGTTGCGGCCCCGGAATCAGTCTCGTCGCCGGGCATGGGTATCGATCGGTCGCGCGAGTCGATCGCGGAATGGGGCGTGGCGAGTCGCCCTGTAAGCCGCAATCTGGCGATGCCGTTCCGCACCGCGGACAGAGCGGACCACCGTGGGACACAGCGGCCTTCGCTCGACTGGTCGGGGTGAGGCGATTTGCCCTGTCCCTGCGATGCCAAAGCGAGTGCGTGTGAGATGACGTGGGCTGTTGCGGATCACCGCCCATCGCGTCTCCGGGCCTCTTGAAGCAGCTACTGGAGTAGCTTTTCCCTGCTTCTATTAGTATATTAGTATCAATAAATTGGTACTATCGTGCTGATATGATTTTTTCTGCTCGTGATCTCGGATTCAGCCCGGAGGCGGAGTTTCGCGACCGGACTCAGATGCAATTCATTGCCCTCCTGGTGCGGCAAGGCGCCAACCGGCTCATCCTGAAGGGCGGGATGGCCATGCGGGCGCTCTACGGAAGTACGCGCCTTACCAAGGACGTCGATTTCGACTGCGAAGACAAGGTCTCACAGCAGTCCATGCAGTCTCACATGAGCAAAGCGCTCACGCAGGCGGCCCGGCTCGTGGGACTGGCAGGCATGGAGGTCACTCGGACGAAACGGGGCGAGCGCTCCGTCCGATGGCGAGTCGCCGGGACGGCCGCCGGCGACGTCAAGATCGTTTGGGAAGTCGAGGTATCGCGTCGGGGAGTTCCGCCTGCGGAATTCATCGAGACAAAGCCGTTCGAAACACCGATCGCATACCGCATTCCGCCGTTCAGTGTCCGCGTGTACGGACCGGCTGCAATGGCCGGCGGCAAAGTCAACGCGTTACTGAGCGAGAACCGCAGTGTTCCGCGTGATGTGTACGACCTATCGGAGCTGATCCGGAACGGCGCTGATCCGACGGAACTATGGATTCGCCGCATTCCGCGACAGGTTCTCGAGCGGAAGCGGCCGGCCATCATGGCCAAGATCGAAATCATTGATTTCGCCACGGCTGCCGCGGAACTGTTGCCCTATATCGCCCCGGAGATACGACAATCCATAGACGAGGCCCGCTGGGATGAGATCCGCCTCGACGTTGCACACCATGTCGAGCAGTGGATGGACTCCGCCATACTAGGCGCCGAAGACTCTGGTGAAGATGACCATGTCCAGACCGCCGACATCGATCTTGCTGGGCGCTGAGGCGTCGCGTGTCCTGACGATCCCGATGCTTGCCGCGGTTCTCTCGGATCGTCGCAAGCCGCCGGCGCGCAACACGCTTTTTCGATGGGTCCGCGAACAGGTCGCGAGCGGAGTTCTGCGACCGATGACGCGCGGGCTCTATCTCAACCAATTGGCGGCACCGAGACCGACAGCAGCCGAAGCTGCCGGATTCATACGGACCGGCGCGATCGTCAGTCTTCAGACCGTACTGGGTGACGCTGGTATCACGAACAATTTTCCTGATGTCGTCACGAGTGTGGTTCCTCACGAGCGCGGCCATGTGTCGTCCGTAAGGCCGGTGAAGGCGGCCGATATCGAATTTCGCTTCCACTCCATGCCGGCCCGTCTTCTCGACGATCGGGCCGGGCGGCTGGAGGATCGTATGGACTTGGAGGTCAGGTATTCTCGGGCAACGCCGGAAAAGGCGCTGCTCGACTGGCTTTACCTCGGTGAGTCGCGTTATTCGAAAATTGCAGGCCCTCCTCTGGATGTCGAGATCGAGCGGCTCAACGGCCCGCGCTTGCGCAGGCTGACCCAGTCCATGGAGCTCGTCGAACAACTCAAAGCCTGGCAGGCACGAAAGAAGCAATACGATCTCGACCCGGACGTGAGGGAGAACGCGTCTAACGACGAGTAGCGCGAGGCGTCAAGCCATCCGTGGCCGCTATCGCAACGGGTGCGACCGGAACTCCGCGGAAGCCAATGGCCCGGCGAGGAGCAGCGTGCCGCGCCAGCCGAGGAGGGCGACGAACACGCCCGCGATGGCGAGGAGAACGACGGCCTGAAGGACGTGCTTCATCGCTGTACCCCCCACGTCCTGAACGCCCGCCACGCATCGACAGGGCGAGCCGACTCGGCCACCCGCAGCCACCACGAGCGCTGCATGGGCGAGAGCTGATTCCACCAGGCCATGCCGGCCTCGGCGTCCTCAGCGAGCGCGGCGCGGTTCAAGAGCGCCAGGGCGCGGCGGACGGCGGACTCGAGAGCCCGGCCGCCAGGCCCCGAAATCGCTCCTACTGGACTTCCGGTGGACTTCGGAAGCGATCGCGCTGGTTGGGTGTGGAATCAGCATGTAAGCGACTGATTCCGTTGGTCGGGGTGACAGGACTTGAACCTGCGACCTTTTGGTCCCGAACCAAACGCTCTACCAAGCTGAGCTACACCCCGAGAAAACGAGCTGGCGCCGTGTGCGGGCCGCGAAGTCTACTGGATGCGGGGAGGGCGTTCAATGGAATACCGGACGCCGACCGGATCGCTTGCGCGAGGGTCGGCGCACAGGGCTCCGCAAGGGAGCGCCGGCCTCGCGATATCAGCCCACCGGGCCCTCGCCGGGGTACCTGAGGGGCGTTGCGCCGATGACGCGGCCGATCTTGGCCTTGTCGCTCACATAGAGCTCGACCTTGCGGTCGAAGCGCAGATCTCCCGTCACCACCGAGCCCGGGCCGATCACGATGCGCGGCTCGTGCGTGAACTGAAACCAGCCCGAGGGTGGCTTTTGGACGAGAATGCCGCCCTCGACGTGGGAAGCGCCCTCCACGGTGATGTCGCCGTTGGCGGTCGTGATGCCGCCGCCCACGTGAGCGGCGTTGAGGTCGATCGTGCCGTTGACGTTGATGAGCGAGCCGCCGACATCGGCGCCGCTGTGAAGGGTGAGCGAGCCGTTCACGGAGCGGACCGCGTGCGAGACCCGCGCGCCGTCCTCGAGCGAGATGGACCCGTTGACCGTGGTCAAGGAGTCCGCGCTGGTATGGTTGCCGAGGGTGATGCTGCCGTTGACGGTCTGAGCGGCCGCGAGCGTGGCGTCATCGCCGACCTGAATGGAGCCGTTCACGGTCGAGAGATCGCCGGTCTTCGCTCCATCCGGAACTCGTACGGTGCCGTTGACCGTGTGGCCGCCCTGGCTGTCGGCGGTGACGTTGCCATTCCCGAACGCGGGGCCGCTACTGCTCCCGCCCTGCGGAGCGTTGAAGCACCCGCCCACCGCGGCGAGCGCGGCAAGGACGGCGATGCGCTGGTACCCACGAGGCATGGTGGCTCCCACTCGAGC
>JASHSR010000408.1 GCA_030038645.1 Gammaproteobacteria bacterium | reverse complement strand
ACATGCGACTCCACCTGCTTCAGACGTTGCGCGAGGGTGCCGTTGGACCGGCGGCCGGCGCAGACCGTCATGGGCTTGCCGCGGTTCCGTTGCAACAAGCCCTCGGCTTCCAGCAGCGTGTAGGCCTTGGAGATCGTCGTGGGGTTCACGGTGTATTCCGCGGCCATTTCGCGCACGGACGGCAGCGCGGTGCCGGGTGGCAGCTGGCCGCTCGCGGTCATGCGGCGGATCTGGTCGATGAGCTGGCGGTAAATGGGAACGACCGAAGCCGGCTGAAGAATGAACAGCCTCGGAGCGATGCGCGCGGGCGATCGGTCATCCATACGAGTGTACGAGTATACCCACACACATGAGGGCTGGCAAACGCGCGCTCACGATCGTCTCCGCCGGCCGCTTTGTAAGGTCTCCGCCGCTACCCCTGCCCGTGGCCGCCGCGACCCCTGCCGGCCGGCCCTGCGGCCGCCGCATGGCCGGCGGCCGCCACGCAAGAGCCTCACAGGAGAATTCCGCCGCGCGCTGTGCTACAAAAGCGGCCCATGAGCCAGATCATCATCAAGACGAGGGACGGGAACTGTCCGAGCCATGTGTTTCGCCCGGCTGCGGGCGGCCCGTGGCCCGCCGTTCTCGTCTACATGGACGGGCTCGGCATCCGACCTGCGATGCTCGAGTTGGGCGAGCGTCTCGCGACCTACGGCTATTTCGTGCTGCTGCCGGATCTGTACTACCGATCCGGGCCGTACGAGCCGATGGATCCCCACACGGTGTTCTCCGATCCCGAGAAGCGCAAGGTGCTGATGGAGAAGTTCTTCGCGCTCGCGACGCCGGCCAACATCATGTCGGACACGCGCGCGTTTCTCGATTACCTTGCGGCGCAGTCCGACGTGAGGCCCGGGGGGATCGGCACGACCGGCTACTGCATGGGTGGACTCATGTCCCTCACGGCGGCGGGGACGTACCCCGACCGCATCGTCGCGACCGCCTCGTACCACGGCGGCGGGCTCGCGACCGATGCGCCGGACAGCCCACACCTGCTCGCCTCCCAGATCAGGTCGCGGGTCTACATCGCCGGAGCGGTGGAGGACCCGTACTTTGCCGATGACATGAAACAGCGGCTCGAGGAGGCGCTGACCAAGGCAGGCGTCGACCACCGGATCGAGACCTATCCGGCCAAGCACGGCTGGGTGTTCCGCGATACGCCGGTCTACGATGCCGCCGCCGCCGAGCGTCACTGGCAGACGATGGTCGCGCTATTCGAGGCAACACTGAGGCTCGGCGCGAAGGTGAAGCCCGATGCGGGCCGGCCGCGCGAGGCGACCGTGAAGCGCACCGTGAAGACGAAGCGCGCTGTGAAAGTGAAGCGCCGCGCAAAAGCAAAGCGCCGTGCGAAGGCGAAGCATGTCGCCAAAGCAAAGCCAAGCGTCAAAGCAAAGCGCAGCCCCAAAGCAAGGCGCAGCGCAAAAGTGAAGCGCGGCGCCAAGAGAAAGCGCAGCGCGAAGAAGAAGGGCGGCGCGAAGAGAAAGGGAAACGCGAGAGTCAAGCGCCGCGCGCGAAGGAAGCGCTAGCCCAGCGCGCCGGGATCGTCGCGGATGGCCGGCGCGCGCAATCTACTATTGGGTCATGTTCGCGTTCCCGCCTGCTTGGCGAGCAGATTGCGGATCTCCTCGAGCAGAATCTCCTGGCGCGGTGGCGGAGGTGGCGCGACCGCCGGGGCGGGCTTCTTGAGCTTGTTGATGCCCCGCAGACAGATGAAGATGACGAACGCGATGATGAGGAAGTTGACGATCGACTGAGCGAGCACGCCGTACTTGAGCAGCACGGGCGCGCCCTTGGCGTCCGTACTGATCCTCAGCGCGAGATTGGAGAAATCCGTGCCGCTCGTGAGCACGCCGACGACCGGCATGATGATGCCGTTGACGAGCGAGGACACGATCGTTCCGAACGCCGCGCCGATGACCACGCCGACCGCGAGGTCGATGACGCTGCCGCGCATGGCGAATTCTTTGAATTCACTGGCAAGGCTCATGACAGACTCCTCGATGGTTGAGCGAGCATCGCATCAGAATGAATAGACGAGATTGACGGTCTCGACCGTGTCGATCGACTTGATATGCGGCGGGGGCTGCGTGTTGTCCTGCACGTTGTAGCCCAAGCTGAGCGCCAGCTTCTTCGACATCTTGACCGCGAGCGCCAGCGTGTTCGTGATCAGCGTGTTGGGCGCTCCCGCGTTCACGAGGAGCGTGTCGGAGAGTGTCGTCGAGCTGGTGAGCTTCTGGGAGTAGTCGAGCCCTGCCGTACCCACCGCGTAATTCTCGTGTTCCAGGGGCATCCTGTAGGTCACGGCCCCGACCGTGGTTATCAGCTCGGGGCGCGACGCCATGTAGCCGGCGCCGAGCTGCACGCTGAGCTTTATCGCGTCGGTATCGAACAGCTTGTAGCCGAGGCCCGCCGTGCCGCTCGCCTGGTATTGAAATCCGTCGAACAGATCGTGCCCGTAGCGCAAGGCGCCGAACGTGTAGAGGGTCGGGTTGATGTTGTAGTTGGTCTGCCACAGGCCGTCGTAGCGCTCCGCGGAGGTGATCCCCGCGCTCTGCGCGTAGAGCAGGTCGAGATGCAGGGTATGCTTCCAGGCGTTCTCCAGGTATGACATGTCGAGCGCCGCATTCGCGGACTTGGCGACGGAGTTGCCCTGGGAGGCCATGAAGCCGAACTGACCCGAGCCGGTCCAAACGCCCATCGGCGGCGGTGGCGCCGGCGGGTCATCGGCGGTCGCGATCAACGGTGTCAGGGCGATCAGCGATGTCACGGCGGCCAACGCGAAGGGCATTCCACGAATTTTCATGGGAAGAGTTCCAATCTGGGTCGTCTGAAGAGAGCCACGAGGGTCCGGCCGTCTCGACGTTGCACCGGGCTGCGGCCGGCGCAGCTTCGAGACCGCGTGGACTTCTGAATCAGTGCAAGCATCCCCAGGCTATTTAACGACGGGCCTGAAATTCTGTCAAAACCGCCCGCGGGGAATGCCGGCGCCTGGGGCATCCGAGGTCAGCGCCGGGAGCATCCGAGGCCCGCGAGAAGGGCGGGCGTGGCGGGAGCGTTGGACGCCCGCGTCGAGCGCGGCGGCGGCCTCAGGATTCGGAGCGCGTCTCCGGCGCGCGTGGTTCGGCACCCGCCGCTTGGGACTGCCGCGTCGCGCTCTCGCTGCGCTTGCGCTCGAAGATCTCCTCGCGATCGACCGCCACGCTTCGCGGCGCATTGATTCCGATGCGAACCTGATTGCCTTTGATCGCGAGAACGGTGACGATCACATCGTCTCCGATGTAGACGGTCTCACCCGAGCGGCGTGTCAGTATCAGCATAGATGAGCTCCTGCAATGGGGTGGGGCCGCCGTACGTGCCCGGCTGCAGACGTACGCCTGGGAGGGCTCGTGCACGGAATCGCGCGAGTCGGACCGCATGGAGCCGGTCGGCGTGAATTCGCTTGGAGTGAGAGACGACGCGCGTCCTTGTGCATGAGGTTGTCCTCGAAGCTCCCTTCTGGTTCTTCGTCTTTGCGGCTCGCGTATTTATAGGCGTCTCGGCGCGCTTGCGCAAGCTGCGTTGCAACAGGTGAGCGCCGTTGTCGGCCGCTGCATGGCGGTCGTCGCGTCGTTCGAGGCACGTGGGACTACATTCCCGAGGGCGTGGCGCGTTAACATCTCGCGCGACAGGATTGAAGGGGGGAGATTCAATGAGGAGTCAGGCGGCGGCACTTTGGCTGGTCGTCGGGATTCTCGGCGCGCTGCCGGCTCGCGTCCACGCCGATGACGCGACCAAGGGCAGCACGAGCGCCAGCGCGAAGAGCGAGGCGCCCGACCAATACGTCGAGGAGCGCCACGAGAGCCACGGATCGATCGTGCTCGGCGGCAAGCGAGTGAGCTACACCGCCGTCGCCGGGACCCTCATGGTCGAGGACATGAAGAACGAGCCCGGCGCGATGATGTCCTACGTCGCTTATTTCAGGACCGGCGCGGGCACGCAGGCGAACCGCCCGATCACGTTTCTTTACAACGGAGGCCCGGGCTCCGCGACCGTCTGGCTGCACATCGGCGCCTTCGGGCCGAAGCGCGTCGTGGTCGGCAACGGCGTGCGAGGCCCGCCCGCGCCGTACCCGCTCGTCGACAATCCCGACTCGCCGCTCGACGTGACGGACCTCGTGTTCATCGACGCGCCGGGTACGGGCTTCGGCCGTATCGGCGTCGACGTCGAGAAGATCTCGGACCAGGACAAGCGCAAGCAGGCCGAGCAGCGTAACGACGCGCTGCGGAAGGACTTCTACGGCGTCGATCAGGACGCGCGCGCCTTCGACCTCTTTATCACGAAGTTTCTCACGAGATTCTCGCGTTGGAACTCCCCGAAGTTCCTCTTCGGCGAGAGCTACGGCACCACGCGCTCGGCCGTGCTGGTCGCGATGCTGCAGAGCCGGTCGGACATCGACGTGAATGGCGTGATGCTGCTCTCGCAGATCCTCAACTTCGACCTGAGCGACGACGGACCCGGCGACGACCCGGGCAACGACATGCCCTACGTGCTCAGCCTCCCGACGTACGCCGCCACCGCGTGGTACCACAAGAGGCTTCCGAGCGCGCCTCCGCAGCTCGAGCCGTTCCTGCAGGCGGTCGAGAATTTTGCTCTGTCGGACTACGCGGCGGCCCTCGCGGCCGGCGATGGGCTCGGCACGCAGGAGCGCCAAGCGATAGCCGAGAAGCTCCACGATTTCACCGGACTGCCGGTCGATTACATCGAGAAGGCGAACCTCAGAGTGGACGGCGGCATGTTCGAGAAGACTCTGCTCGAGGACCAGGGCCTCACGACCGGCCGTCTGGACACTCGCTACACCGGTCCGACGATCGATCTGTTGAGCGAGGAGTCGGCATACGACCCGCAGTCGGCTGCGATCACCTCCGCGTTCGTCTCCGTCTACAACCAGTATGCGAGAGAGACGCTGGGCTTCCCCGCGGATGAGCGATACAAGCCATCCGCCGAGCACGTGGGCGAGTGGGATTTCAAGCATCGGCAGCCGGGCGAGAGCAGCCCCGATCCCATCTCGCTCAACGTCATGCCCGATCTGGCGACGGCGATGAAGAAGGACCCCCGCCTGAAAGTCGCGCTGTTCAGCGGCTACTACGACCTCGCGACTCCCTTCTTCGAGGGCCAGTACGAGATGGACCATCTCGGGCTGCCGCCGGACCTGCGCAAGAACATCGAGATCCACCATTTCGAGACGGGACACATGGTGTACGTGAGCCCCGACGCGCTGAAGAAGCTGCACGATGAGATGGTGGCGTTCATCGAGGCCTCGAGCCCATGAGGCGCCGAGGGCTCGAGGGCGACTCGACCGCTCGGGAGGCACGGCATCGCGTGAGCGGGCAGCGCGCCTCGAGTTAGAGCCAGAGCACGCCGACGAGCACGGTGAGGGCGGTGAGCGGCACCCCGGCCTTCAAGTAGGTCCAGAAGCCGATCCGGACGCCGCGGGACGCCGCGCCGTGCGCGACGATGAGGTTCGCGATGGAGCCCACGAGGGTGAGATTGCCGGCGAGCGTGGCGGCCATGGCGAGGGCGAGCCACGCGCGCCGCGGATCGTGAAGCGCGGCGACGAAAGGTTTCAACACCAGCACGGCGGGCACGTTGCTCACGATGTTCGACAGCGCCACGGTGACGACGCTGAGGACCGCGACGCTGTCGAGCCGCAGGGCGCCGACGACGGCCTCGGCTTGCGCCGAGACCACCCATTTCTGCACGCCGGCAACGACGATGAACAGGCCGGCGAACATGGCGAGCAGCGACCAATCGATCTCCGCATACACCTTCCGCGGCTCGATGTGACGCGTGATGAGCATCAGCGCCCCGGCGGCGATCGCGACCTCCGGCGGCGGGAAGCCCGCGAAGAAGCCCGCCATCATGGCGAGCGTCACCAGAGCCGCCTTCGCGATGAGCGCACGGTGGGCTCCGTCGCTCGGCACTCCTGCAGGCTCGACTTTTTCGGGCCGCGTCGCCTCTTCCAGCCGCGTCTCCGCGACTCGAGTCCCCGCGACTCGCATCTCGGCGGCTCGCGTCTCGGCGGCTCGCGTCTCGGCGGCTCTCGTCTCGGTGCCGAGCGCTTCCCGGCTCCAGAACTCCTTCCGGAAGATCAGCGCAAGGAGGGTGATCGTGAGCAGGAGGCCCACGCCGGCGACCGGCGCCAGGGCAGCGGAGAATCGGACGTAGGGGATGCCCGAGAGGCTGCCGATGATGATGTTCTGGGGATTGCCCGTGATGGTCGCCACGCTGCCCACGTTCGAGGCCATGGCGACGGCGAGCAGATAGGGAACCGGCTCGCGTTTGAGCCGAGCGGTGAGCTCGCACACGAGCGGCGTGAGAACGAGGCAAACCGTGTCGTTCACCAGGAACGCCGAGAAGAAGCCCGAGACCACCACCACGGCCGCGAGCAGGAACAGCGGATAGTGGGCGCGCGCCGCGGCCCACGCGCTGACCGCCTCGAATACGCCGGACAGCCTGAGGTTGGCGACCACGATCATCATGCCGAGCAGCAGGGTGAGAGTGCCGAGGTCGATGGCGCGGTACGCCTGCTCGAGAGGGAGCGCCCCGCACGCGACCATGGCCGCGGCCCCCGCGAGCGCGGCCCCTGCGCGGTCGAGCCGCAATCCGGGGATGCCGCCGAGCGCCATAGCCACGTAGGTGAGCGCGAAAATGACGATTGCGGCGGCTTCGGTCGGCACGGAATGGGCTCATCCGGTGGCGCGGGCGGCGCCGGCGATGGCGTTCGGGGCGCCGTCGGGGGCGGGGGGTAGAATGCGCTGTGGCTTCGCCCACCGGCTGCTCATGCTCGAGAACGTCCGCGCCATTGCATTCGACCTCGATAATACCCTGTGGGACGTCGAGCCTGTGATTGCGCGCGCCGAAAGGCGCCTCCTCGAGTGGCTGCGCGAGCATTGCCCGCGCATTCCCGAGCGGATCTCGATCGAGGACATGCGCGCCGCGCGCGAGCGGCTCGCCCGCGAGGAGCCGGAGCGGGCGCACGACCTCACGTACCTGCGCACGGAGGCCCTCGCGAGGCACGCGCGGGAGTGCGGCTACGGCGCCGAGGTCGCCGAGCGGGCATTCCAAATCTTTTTCTCCGCGCGCAACGAGCTCGAGCCCTTCCGCGACGTGCGGCCGGCGCTCGCGCGGCTGCGGGCGCGATACACGCTCGCGACGCTGAGCAACGGCAATGCCGACCTCGCGCTGATCGGACTCGCCGATCTGTTCGCGCTCTCCCTCAATGCTCGGCAGATCGGCTTTGCGAAGCCTCATCCGGCCTGCTTCGAGCGCCTCGCCCGGGACCTTCGTCTCGAGCCGCGCGCGATTCTCTATGCCGGCGACGATCCATGCATCGACGTGGAGGCGGCCCGTGCCGCCGGCCTGCGCACGGCCTGGATCAACCGTCGGCGGGCGCACTGGCCGGGCGAGCTCGCCTCCCCCGACATCATCGTGACCTCCTGCGCCTCGCTCGCGGACGCTCTCCATGGGAGAGCCGGGCTCGCTTCGCACCGGGAGAGGTGAGTCGAGCGGTGGCTGCCTCGCGGTCGTTTCAGTCCGTGGCGAGCGCCATCGGAGCGCAGCTCGGCGCGGCTCTCGCCGATCGGCCCGCCGCGCGCGTGCAGGGCGGATCGATCAACGAAAGCTATCGATGGGAGAGCTCCGCCGGGCCGCTGTTCGTGAAGGTCGCTGCTTCTGCACGGCTCGCGATGCTCGAGGCGGAGGCGGCGGGGCTCGATGAGCTGAATGCCGCGAAGGCGGTGCGCGTACCGCGCGTCTTCGCGTCGGGCACGGCGGCCGATCTCGCGTATCTCGCGCTCGAGTGGATCGAGCTGAGACCGCCCTCCGCCGCGGCCGAGGCTCGACTGGGCGAGGCGCTCGCTCGCCAGCACCGAGTCACTTCGCCGCAGTTCGGCTGGGCGCGCGACAACACGATCGGAAGCACGCCCCAGCAGAACGGGCCGCTCGACGACTGGGTCAGCTTCTTTCGCGAGCGCCGGCTGCGATATCAGCTCGAGCTCGCCCGCGCCGGCGGGCACGCCGGCCGCTTGCAACGGCGCGGAGCCGAGCTGCTCGAGCGCATGGAAGCGCTCTTCGGAGGGTACCGGCCGGTGCCGTCCCTGCTGCACGGCGATCTGTGGGGCGGAAACTGGGGGGTCGGCCCGGACGGTGCGCCGGTGATCTTCGATCCGGCCGTCTACTACGGCGATCGCGAGACGGACATCGCGATGACGCGATTGTTCGGCGGATTCGGTCCGAGCTTCCATGCCGCCTACCAGGCCGCCTGGCCGCTCGAGGAGGGCGCAGGACGGCGTGTGGCGCTCTACAATCTGTACCACGTGCTGAATCACCTGAACCTGTTCGGTGGCGGCTATCTGCAGCAGGCCGAGGCGATGATCGACCGCTTGCTCGCGGAGCTCGCGCGCTAGGGCGGCTCGAACATGGAACACGCTTATCTCTGTGACGCCATCCGCACCCCCTTCGGCCGCTACGGCGGCGCGCTGGCGCCCGTGCGCGCCGACGACCTGGCGGCGGCTCCGCTGCGAGCCCTCGTTGCGCGCCAACCCAAGGTCGACTGGGGGCGCCTCGATGACGTGTACTATGGCTGCGCGAATCAAGCCGGCGAGGACAACCGCAATGTCGCGCGCATGGCCGTGCTGCTCGCAGGCTTGCCCGAGACCACACCCGCCTCGACCATCAACCGCCTTTGCGGCTCGAGCCTCGATGCAGTCGCGATCGCCGCTCGCGCCATCCAGACAGGGGAGGCGGATCTCGTCGTCGCCGGCGGCGTCGAGAGCATGACGCGCGCCCCGTACGTGCTCGCCAAGCCGGAGAGCGCGTACGCCCGCGGCGGGAAGCTCGAGGACTCGACGCTCGGCTGGCGGTTCGTGAACCCGCTCATCAAGGCGCGGTTCGGCGTCGACTCCATGGCGGAGACGGCCGAGAACCTCGTGGCCGAGCGCGGCATCTCGCGGGCGGACCAAGACACCTTTGCGCTGCGCAGCCAGCAGCGCTACGCGCGCGCCCGCGCCGGCGGCTTCTTCGAGCGGGAGATCTTGCCGGTGTCCATCGCGCAGGCGCGGCAGCCGCCGCGCCTCGTCGATGCGGACGAGCATCCTCGCCCCGACACCACGCTCGAGGCGCTCGCGAAGCTCAAGGGCGTCGTGCGTCCCGACGGGTCCGTCACGGCAGGCAACGCTTCCGGCATCAACGACGGCGCGGCCGCCTTGCTGCTCGCGAGCGAGGCCGCGGCGGCGCGCTACGGGCTCGAGCCCCGTGCGCGCGTCGTCGCGAGCGCCGTGGCGGGCGTCCCGCCGCGCATCATGGGCATCGGCCCGGTGCCGGCGACCCGCAAGCTCCTCGCGCGAGTGAAGCTCACGCTCGCCGAGATCGACGCGATCGAGCTCAACGAGGCCTTCGCGGCCCAGTCCCTTGCGGTGCTTCGCGATCTCGGCCTACCCGACGATGCGGACCACGTCAATCCGAACGGCGGCGCCATCGCCATCGGCCACCCGCTCGGCGCGAGCGGCGCGCGCCTCGTCACGACGGCGCTCAATCATCTGCGGACGACGGGCGGACGGCGCGCGCTCTGCACCATGTGCATCGGCGTGGGTCAGGGTATTGCGCTGTTGCTCGAGCGGGTTTGAGCCATCAGGCGGCGGCCGGCGCGGCAGCCGGCGCGCGCACTTGCGACGACTCGCCTCGCGCTCCAAGCGCTGCTCGGTCGCGTCGTGCGTGCGCCTACTTGGCCGGCAGCGCGACGCTCAGCTCGAGCACCTCGTGGCCTTCGGCGCGGTCGAAGTGGATGTGGACCGCCTCGGGATCGACGTTGACGTACTTGCGAATAACCTCGAGCAGCTCGCGGCGCAGCAGGGGCAGGTAGTCCGGCCCGCCCCGCGCGGTGCGCTCCTGCGCGACGATGATCCGCAGCCGCTCCTTGGCGACCTGAGCGGACGGCGGCGGGCGGCGGAAGAAGTCCAGCAGCCGCATGTCAAACTCCGAACAGGCGCGCCAGGAATCCCTTCCGGGGCTCCTCGATGAAGCGCAGCGGGACCGTATCTCCGAGCAACCGTGCGACGGCGTCCTGATACGCCTGCGAGACGACGCTGTCCTCATTGAAGATGACGGGCGTGCCCGCGTTCGATGCGGTAAGCACGTCGGTCGACTCCGGAATGACGCCGACCACATCGAGGCCCAGGATCTCCTTCACGTCCGCGACGCTCATCATCTCGCCCGTCGCGACGCGCCGCGGACTGTACCGGGTGAGCAGCAGGTGCTCCCGGACGCCGCCATTGCCCTTCTCGGCTCGGAGCGTCTTGCTCGCGAGCAGGCCGAGGATGCGGTCGGAGTCGCGAACCGAGGAGACCTCCGGGTTGACGACCACGATCGCGCGGTCGGCGAAATACATCGCAAGGTGCGCGCCTTTCTCGATGCCGGCCGGCGAATCGCACACGATGAAATCGAGTCCGTCGGCGGCGAGCTCATCGAGGACGCGCCGCACACCCTCGGCCGTGAGCGCGTCCTTGTCGCGAGTCTGGGAGGCCGCGAGGACACAGAGATTCTCGAGCCGCTTGTCGCGGATCAGCGCCTGCTTGAGCGTGCATTCGCCCTGGATGACGTTGACGAAGTCGTACACCACGCGGCGCTCGCAGCCCATGATGAGATCGAGGTTGCGCAGGCCGATGTCGAAGTCGATCACGGCCACGCGCTTGCCGCGGCGCGCGAGGCCGCAGGCAACGCTCGCCGACGTGGTGGTCTTGCCGACGCCGCCTTTGCCGGACGTCACGACGATGATTTCCGTCAATTCTTCATCTCCTATCCGATACGCTCGAGCCGTAGATCGTTCCCGTCGAGCCACGCCTGCACGGCGCGCCCGGCGAGCTCCTCCGGAATGGTCTCGAACACCCGGAACACCCCGGCGACCGAGACGAGCTCCGCGTGGAAGGCTTGGCAGAAGACCCGGGCGGTCGTCTCGCCGTGCGCGCCGGCCATGGCGCGGCCGCGCAACGCGCCGTAGATGTGCACACAGCCGTCGGCCATGACTTCGGCGCCCGCGCCGACGGACGCCGTCACGACGAGGTCGCGATACCGGGCGTAGAGGCGCTGGCCCGACCGCACCGGCTGGTGATGCAGAAGCGCCGGGCTGTCGGCATCCGGGGACAATGCGGCCGATTGCGGAGCAGGGGGCGACTGCAGAGGCTCGGTCGATGCCAGAGCGCCGGCCGATTGCGGCACGGGCTGCGGCGGAGTGCTCTGTGGCAGCGGCACGGCCGGCTGGACCGGCTGCAATACGGGTGGCGCCTTGGTCGGCGCGCGAAATTGCGCGAGCACCGGCAGGTCGAGCGCGCGCGCGAGCGTGGCGACGAACGCCGGACCATTCACCAGTCCGACCGGCAGCATGCCGGCGCGGCGCACGGCGTCCGCGACGGCGCGTATCTCGCGCGCGTCGGGCTCCTTCTCGAGCAGGCTCAAGTCCAGCCCGACCGCCGTGCGCTCGAAGAAGCGGGGCGCCGTCGCCACCCGCCCCGTCAGCTCATCCAGGATCGCTCCCGGATCGACAGTGCGGACTCGCACCTGCGCAAGATCCAGCGGTCCGAAGCGGATCTCGAGCGCGGACTCCTCTCGCGCCTCGGCTGCTCTGCTCATGGGCGTGCGGTTTCCGAAGACTGTTGGGGCCGGGCGCGCGGTGTGCGACGCGAGCCCAGAAAGCCGCGCAGTGTACTCGTCCTGGATGACAGCGCCAACGCTGCGCGTGTGGCGGGCCGCGGAGGCGGCGGCGCTCCGGCTCCGCTCCGCTCAGCCCGTCTCGAATGCGGCCGCGATACGCGCGAAGATGCTGTGCACCTTGTCCGTGGCCCCGGCCACGTCCTGCGCGCGCAACCGGGCGCAGAGCGACTTGTGCAGGTCCACGAGCGGCCGCAAGCCTCTGCCGCCCCTCTGCGCGATCTGCCGGAGCGCGATCCGGCCGCGGATGTTCCAGTGCAGCGAGTCCCAGACGGTGAGGAACGTCCGGTTGCCGCTCGCCTCGATCAGCCGGCGATGAAAGCTCAGGGCCTCATCGATGTAGCGCTCCCAGTCGGCGTGCCGCATCGCCCGGGCCATGCCGCGCGCGCGCTGCTCGAGCTCATCGAGCAGGCTCGCGGCAAAGGGCGCGGCGAGCTGCACGGCGCGCTCCTCCATCATGCTGCGCAGCTCGTAGGACTCGCGCATCTCCCCGTAGTCCGCGCCGCGCACGCGCGTGCCGCGGAAGCGCTCGCTCGTGACGAGCCCGGAGCCCTCGAGCTCCCGCAGCGCCTCGCGGATGGGCGCCTGGCTCACGCTGAACTCGCGCGCGAGCGCGAGCTCCTTGAGCTGCGTGCCCGCCGGGTACGTGCCGTCGAGGATCCGCTCGACGAGCATGTCGCGGATGTGATCGCGCATGCAGGTGCGCTTGAGCGCCGCGCCGGCCGTCATGGTCTGCCGCCTGACTCTCGCGCCGTGGCATCCGGCGCGGCCCCGTAGGCGTAGCGCCCCGAGTCGCGAGCTGGGACGGAGAGGTCCGCGCGAGTCCAGCCGCCGCCCGTCGCGCGCACCAGGGCTACGGCGGCGTTGAGCTCGGCGACGCGCGCGGCGAGCGCGTCGCGCTGGGCCTGAAGCGCCGCGGTGTGCGTGGTGGTCACTTCCACGTAGTCCGCGACGCCCCCGGCGTACCGCTCGTCGGCATGGCGGGCGGAGCTCTGGGCGGACGCGGCTGCGGCCTCGTCGGCCTTGAGCTCGTCGGCGAGGTGGCGCAACGCTGCGAGACTGTCCTCGACTTCCTGGTAAGCGGTGAGCGTCGTCTTGCGGTAGTTCGCCACCGCCTCGTTGTATTCCGCCCAGGCCTGGCGGTTGCCGGCGAGCCGAGCTCCGGCGTCGAGCAGCGGCAGCTGTCCGGCGGGCCCCACCGACCACATGCGGCTCGGAGCCGCGAGCCAGCTCGACGCCGCCGTGCTCTCGAATCCCGCGATGCCGCTCAGCGAGAAGAGTGGGAACCACGCGGCCCGCGCGACGCCGATCTGCGCGTTGGCGGCTGCGACCGCGCGCTCCGCGCTCGCCACGTCCGGCCGCCGCTCGAGCAGCGTCGAAGGCAGGCCGGGATCGATGGGCGGGGGCGCGCCGGCGAGCGGTCCAGGCGCCAGAGTGAAGCTCGAGGGCGGCTCGCCGATCAGCACGGCGATGGCGTGCTCGAGCTGTGCGCGCTGCAGACGGACCGCGGCGAGCTGGGCGCGCGCGTTCTGGCGCAGCGTATCGGCCTGATCCACGTCGGTCGCCGCGGCGATGCCTTCCTCATAGCGATTGTGCGTGAGATCGTACGCTCGGTCATAGTCGCCGACCGTGTCCTCGAGCAGTTTCGTCGTGGCGTCATCGCCCCTCAGCGAGAAATAATCGGTCGCGAGCTCCGCTTGCAGAGAGAGCTCGACGGCCGCCAGGTCCGCGGCGCTCGCCTGAGCTTGCGCGCGGGCCGCGGCGGCCTCGTTGCGCAGGCGGCCGAAGAGGTCGATCTCCCACGAGACGCCGAGGCCGGTCACCAAGTCGTTGTACGTGGTCGGCACGCCGCCGAAGACTTGAGCAAGGGGCGCGTTGCCCGAGACGCGCTCGCGCGTCGCGGAGGCTTCCGCATCGACGGTGGGGAATACATTGGAGCGGGCGGCGAGGGCGAGAGCGCGCGCCTCGTCGAACCGAGCGACCGCAGCCTGCAGGTCGGGGCTCGACTGCCCGAGCCGTCGCTCGAGCGCATCGAGCGGCGGCTCGTTGAAGGGAGCCCACCACGCGCCGCGCGCCTCGTTATCCGCCGGGTGGGCAGGCATCCAGCCACCTGCCTCCTTGTAGTGCTCGACCCGCGGGCTCTGGGGCGGCTCGTAGCGCGGAGCGAGCGAGCATGCGCCGAGCAGCGCGGCCGCCGCGCAGGTGAGCAGGGCGCAAGCGAAGCGATCGCCGAGGCGAGCGCTGGCGAGGCGAGCGCTGCCGAGGTGAGCGCTGGCGAGGCGAGCGCCGGTGAGGCGAGACCCGCTCACGACGTGGCGACCTGGCCGGCAGCGACCCGCTTGACCACGCGGACCGTGACACCGCCCGTCAGCGAATCGGGCGGATTCAAGATGACCTGGTCGCTCGCCTTCAGGCCGCTCGTGATCTCGATCTGCGATCCGTAGTCGCGGCC
>JASHSR010000407.1 GCA_030038645.1 Gammaproteobacteria bacterium | reverse complement strand
CGGCCGGAGTTCGTGCCGAGAGGCTGGAAGAAGTAGAGCTCGACCGCCATGCATCCTCCGTTGACATGTCATCCTGGGCGCGTCTTGCGGAAGTTACGCGCCGGCGGCGGCGGCGGCAAGCTCGCCCGGATGAGCTCGGGAGACTCGCCCGGCGAGCGCCGGTGCGCCTCAGGTGACCCGCTCGGCGGACAGCAGATCGCTCAGCACGGAGAGCTCGACCGGCTTGGTGACGTGATGATCGAACCCGGCCTCCTTCGCGAGCCGCCGGTCCTCCTCCTGTCCCCAGCCGGTGAGGGCGATGAGGTGCGGGCGCTCCCCCGATGAGCCACGCCGGATGCGGCGCGCGACCTCGTAGCCGTTGACGCGCGGCAGTCCGATGTCGAGCAGCACCACCTCGGGATCGAACGTCTCGACGGCGGCGAGGGCCTGCTCGCCGTCGTGCGCGAGGCGGGTCTCGTGTCCGAGCGTGCCGAGCAGCATCGAGAGGCTCTCGGCGGCGTCGATGTTGTCGTCCACGATGAGCACGCGCCGGTGCGGCGCCGGGACGGGGGGATAGGCGGACCCGAGGCTCTCGTCCGCAGGCTCGAGGGCGGCCGGCAAGTGCACGCTGAACGTGCTGCCCTTGCCGAGCCCGGCGCTGCGCGCCTCGACGCGGCCGCCGTGCATCGCGGCGAGGCGGCTGACCAGGGTGAGCCCGATGCCGAGACCGCCCTGGGTACGGTCGAGAGACGCGTTGACTTGCACGAACATCTCGAAGATGTGCGGCAGCATCTCCGCCGGGATGCCGATGCCGGTGTCCTCCACGTCGATGCGCACCTCGCCCCGCTCGCGCGCGGCCGAGAGCTTGATGCGCCCGCCCGCAGGCGTGTATTTCGCGGCGTTGTTCAGCAGATTGCCGATGATCTGCGCGAGGCGGGTGATGTCGCCCTCGACGTATATCGGCTCGCGCGGCAGCGAGACCTCGAGGTGGTGGCCCGCCTCCTCGATCATGGGCGTGCTCCCCTCCACGGCGTGCGCGACCACCACCGAGACGGCGACGCGCGCGCGCTGCAGCTGGATGCGGCCCTGAGTGACGCGCGACAGGTCGAGCAAATCGTCCACCAGCCGCGACAGATGCAGGAGCTGGCGGTCGATGATGGCCCGCGCGCGGTCGAGGAGCGGCTCGTCCGGGGTCTTCAGGTGCAGCACCTCGAGCGCGTTGCGTATCGGCGCGAGCGGATTGCGCAGCTCGTGCGCGAGCATGGCGAGAAACTCATCCTTGCGGCGGCCGGCGTCGAGCAGCGCGAGCTCGAGGCGCTTGCGCTGCGTGATGTTCGTGATGACGGCCACCCAGCCGTTGACGGCTCCGTCGGGCTCGAACATCGGCACGTAGACCGCGCTGATCCACTGGATCCCGCCCCGCGCGAACTCGACGTTCTGCTCGTGCTCCACGCGCCGGCCCGAGAGCACGGCCTCGTAGTGCGGGAGGAACGTCCGGAACGCGCCCTCGCCGATCAACTCCCTGATCGGCCTTCCGACGATCTCCTCGACCGGACGGCCGATCCACTCGGCGAGCTGCGGATTGACCCATACATAGCGCAGGTCGCGGCTGCAGCGCGCCATCCCCGCGGGCGAGAGATCCGTGACGGTTTGCAACTGCGCGCGCGCATCTTGCACGGCCCGCTCGGCCTTGCGGCTCGCCGTCACGTCCGTGAACCACACCGCGACGCCATCGCCGAAGCGGGCGGCGATGTTGTGAAACCAGGTATCGACCTCGTCGCGCCTCGTGTGCACCTCGATGCTCTGCGGCTCGCCGGTCTCGGCGGCCCGGCGGAACGTGTCGAACAGCCCCGGCGCCTCCCAGCTGAACGGAAGCAGCTGCCCCACGCGGCGCCCGATCACCTCAGAGGCGGACCGCCGAACGAGGCGCGCGGCGGCCGAGTTCAGGTACTGCCATTTGAAATCGACGATGCGGTGGCCGGGATCGCGCACGGCCTCGAGGATCGCGAAAGGCAGCGCCGCGGACTCGACCGCAACCCGGAAGCGCTCCTCGCTCGCCCGAAGCGCGGTGGTGTCGTCGGCCGCGCGCCCCCTCGCGCGGCGCAGGCCCTCGGCGAGGATGACGATGATCGCGCAGGAGATGACGTAGATCAGCAGCTCCGCCGTTCCGCGCGCATTCGCGACGTTGAGGATCGCGTGATCCCGCGGCGCGAGCAAGAGGTAGTTGGCGGCGATATATCCGCCGACCGCGGCGAACACGCCCGGCGCGGCGCCGCCGTATCGGACCGCGAAGGCGATGGCGACGTAAAGCAGCGTGAGCCGGAAATAAGAGCCGAGCCAGGGCGCGGCGAGCCAGCGGATGAGAACTGCCAGCGCAGCGAGCGACGCGGCGATCCCATACGCGCGGGCCGTCTTGACGTACCTGCCGCTCACAAAGTGCCCGAACCTGTACCAGTACTAGGCGGTATTCAGCTTAGGCGCGCCCCGGCTTAAACACCAGTGACAGATGTTATGGCCGCCGCATGCATTCCCATGCGCGGAGGGTGCCCGCCTTTCCAAGTGACAACCTTACCATCCGCGGGCCAAAAGGGGAGGCCTCGATCTCGACCTGAGACGCTACGGTAATGCGCCGCCTAACGCGCGCCGGCCTTGCCGATGTTGCGGCGCCTCTAATGCGCCGGCGC
>JASHSR010000406.1 GCA_030038645.1 Gammaproteobacteria bacterium | reverse complement strand
TTCCGCGCCGGGAGCGCCGAGCGCGGCCGCGTCGTCGAGTCACTCGAGGCCGCGCTCCGCGTCGGCCGGGGCCGCGTCAACGTGCGCGTCGTGGACGGCGGCGACCCGCCGCGCACCCTCGAGATCTGGCGCTACTCGAGCGACCTGCATTGCGCGGAATGCGATCTCTCCTACCGCGAGCCCAACCCGAGCCTGTTCTCGTTCAACTCCCCGGTCGGCGCATGCGAGACCTGCCGCGGCTTCGGGCGGACGATCGGCATCGACTACGGACTCGTGGTCCCCGACGAGAGCAAATCGCTGCGGGAGGGCGCCGTGAGGCCGTGGCAGACCGAGTCGTACTCGGAATGCCAGGAGGACCTCGAGAAATTTGCGAAAAGGCGGGGCATCCCGCTCGACAGACCCTGGCGGGAGCTCACGGCGGACCAGCGCGCCTGGGTGATCGACGGCGAGGGCCGCTGGGAGGACGGCGTCTGGTACGGCGCGAAGCGCTTCTTCGCCTGGCTCGAGACCAAAGCGTACAAGATGCACGTGCGCGTGCTGCTCTCGCGCTATCGCGCGTACACGCCGTGCGACACGTGCCACGGCGCGCGCCTGAAGACCCAGGCGCTGCTGTGGCGGATCGGCACCCGCGAGCTCGCGGATCACGCTCTCGGCGGGGCGAGGCGCTTCCGTCCGGCGGGCGTGCGGTGGAGCGACGAGACGCTCGATGCGCTGCCGGGCCTGTGCCTGCATGACTTGATGCTCCTACCGATCGAGCGCACGTGCGAGTTCTTCCGCAACCTCACGCTGCCCCGGCCTCTCGACGACGCGGCCGACCTCTTGCTGCGCGAGATCGTGAGCCGCACCGGATATCTCGTCGACGTGGGCCTCGGCTACCTCACCTTCGATCGCCAGTCGCGCACGCTCTCGGGAGGCGAGGTCCAGCGCATCAATCTCACGACGGCCCTCGGCACCTCGCTCGTCAACACCTTGTTCGTGCTCGACGAGCCCTCGATCGGCCTGCATCCGCGCGACATGCAGCGCGTCATCACCGTGATGAAGCGCCTGCGCGACGCCGGCAACTCGCTGCTCGTCGTGGAGCACGACCCGCAGATCATGCTCGAGGCCGACCGCATCCTCGACATGGGGCCGGGCGCGGGAGAGCGTGGCGGGGAGATCGTCTTCTCCGGCACGCCGCGGGAGATCCGCGACTGCGCACGGTCCCTGACCGGCGATTACCTGAGCGGCCGCAAGGCGGTGGATCCACCGCCTGCGCCCGGCTCCTCGAGCAAGCTCTCCGCGGGTGCCACGGCGAAGCCTGTCGCAGGCGCCGCGGCGAAGCCCTCCGCCGCAGTCACCGCTGGTGTCACCGCCGGTGTTACCGCCGAGGCCCGCGCGAACCGCTGGCTCGAGATCCGCGGCGTCCGGCAGCACAACCTCAAAGGCCTCGACGTGCGCATCCCGCTCAAGCGGCTGGTGTGCGTCACCGGAGTGTCCGGCTCGGGAAAGTCCACGCTCGTCGAGGATGTGCTCTACCCCGCGCTGCTCAAGTATCAGGGCCGCCCGACCGAGGCGCCGGGAGAGTTCGCCTCGCTGCGCGGCGCCGATCTCATCGACGACGCGGTGCTCGTGGACCAAACGCCCATCGGCCGAACGACGCGCTCCAATCCGGCGAGCTACGTGGGCGCGTTCGACATCGTCCGGGAGCTCTTCGCCTCCGAGCCCGTCTCGCAGGAGCGTCGCTACACGGCGGGAACGTTCAGCTTCAATTCCGGCAACGGCCGCTGCCCGACCTGCAGCGGCAACGGCTTCGAGCACGTCGAGATGCAGTTCCTCTCGGACGTGTACCTTCGCTGCCCGGACTGCGACGGGCGCCGCTATCGCAGCGAGGTGCTCGAGGTGAAGCGCGAAGGCGCCGGAGGCCGCCGCGCGAGCATCGCCGACGTGCTCGACATGACGGTGACCGAGGCGCTCGCGTTCTTCGGGGACTCGAAGGAGCTCGCGGCGCGCCTGCGGCCGCTCGCGGATGTGGGACTGGAATACGTGAGGCTCGGGCAGCCCGTCCCGACGCTCTCCGGAGGCGAGGCCCAGCGGCTGAAGCTCGCCGGCCATCTCGCCACGGCCGCCGCGAGCTCCACGGCGACCTCCCACCGCGGCAAGCTGTTCCTGTTCGACGAGCCGACGACGGGCCTACATTTCGATGACGTCGCCAAGCTCTTGCGCGCCTTCCGCAAGCTGCTCGCCGCGGGCCATTCGCTGCTCGTGATCGAGCACAACCTCGATGTGATCCGCTCGTCGGACTGGATCATCGACCTCGGGCCCGAAGGTGGAGACCGCGGCGGTGAGATCGTGTGCACCGGCACCCCCGCGGAGGTGAGTGCTCACCGCGCCTCGCACACCGGCAAAGCCCTCGCGGCGTACGAGCGGGCGCTCGGCGGTGAGGCCGCGGGCGCCCGCGAGCTCGGCAAGCTCGCCCCGCCCGCCGGCGTCGCCGAGCCGCGCGCCGAGTATCTGCCCGGCAACGGCCGTAGCCGCGACTCCGTGGTGATCCACAACGCGCGCGAGCACAACCTCAAGAGCATCGACGTGCAGATTCCGCGCGACCGCTTCACGGTGGTGACCGGCGTGTCGGGCTCGGGAAAGTCGACGCTCGCGTTCGACATCCTCTTCAACGAGGGACAGCGCCGCTATCTCGAATCGCTGAACGCCTATGCGCGCCAGTTCGTGCAGCCGGCGGCGCGTCCCGATGTCGATGCGATCTTCGGCATCCCCCCCACGGTCGCGATCGAGCAGCGCACCAGCCGCGGCGGACGCAAGAGCACCGTCGCGACCCTCACGGAGATCTACCATTTCCTGCGCGTCCTCTACGTCAAGCTCGGCGTGCAGTACTGTCCCGACTGCGAGACGCGCATCGAGCCGCAAAGCCTCGGCTCCATCGCGGCGCGGCTGCTCGCGGACTACCGCGGCAAGCGCGTGACGTTGCTCGCGCCGCTCGTCGTCGCCCGCAAGGGCTTCTACACCGACCTCGCCAAGTGGGCGGCGAAGAAGGGCTACAAGGAGCTGCGCGTGGACGGGACGCTGCTCGCGACCGCGCGCTGGCCGCGGCTCAACCGCTTCAAGGAGCACACGATCGAGCTGCCGGTCGGCACGCTCGAGGTGAGCGCAAAGAACGACGGAGCGCTGCACGAGGCGCTCGCGCGCGCCCTCGACTACGGTAAAGGCCAGCTCAGCGTCCTCGCCACGGCGGGCAACGGCCGCCCGGTCATGTTCTCCACCAAGCGCGCCTGTCCCTCCTGCGGGCGCAGCTTCGCCGAGCTCGATCCGCGCCTGTTCTCGTTCAACTCCAAGCACGGCTGGTGCGAGAGCTGCTACGGCACCGGGCTCGAGATGGCCGGCTTCTCCGAGGAGCAGACCGGCGAGGAGATCTGGTGGAACGAGTGGTACGACCGCGAGCCGAGCCCCTGCGGCGCATGCGGCGGGCAGCGCTTGAATCCGGTCGCGCTCCACGTGCGCTTCCGCGGCCGCTCCATCGCCGAGCTCGCATCGCTCTCGGTCGCCGGCTCGGCGGAGCTGCTCGGCAAGCTCAAGCTCGATCCCCGCGAGCGGGAGATCGCGCGCGATCTGCTCGCGGAGATCCGCGGGCGGCTGAAGTTCCTGATGCGTGTCGGCCTCGGCTATCTGACGCTCGACCGCGCGGCGCCGACGCTTTCAGGCGGCGAGGCGCAGCGCATCCGGCTCGCCGCGCAGCTCGGCTCGAACCTGCAGGGCGTCTGCTACGTGCTCGACGAGCCGACGATCGGCCTGCATCCGCGCGACAACCGCGTGCTCCTCGACTCCCTCGCCGAGCTGGCCTCTCACCGCAACACGCTCGTCGTGGTCGAGCACGACGAGGAGACCATCCGCCGCGCCGATCACGTGCTCGATCTGGGCCCCGGAGCCGGCGTGTGCGGCGGTGAGCTCGTCGGTGCCGGCACGGTCGCGGATCTCATCGACAATCCCCGCTCGACGACCGGCCGGTACCTGCGCTTCCCCTTGCAACATCCGCCGCGGCCGCACCGCGACACCACCCCACGCACGCCCGGACTCGAGCTCAAAGGTGTCGAGCTGCACAACATCAACGATGTCGACGTTCGCATTCCGCTCGGCCGGCTGATCGTCATCACCGGCGTCTCCGGGTCCGGCAAATCCACCGTCGCGCGCGACGTGCTCTACGCGAATCTGCGCCGGCTCCTCGCGGCGGACCCGGCGCGGCGCGCGAGGAGCGCGGCCCGCCGCAAGGCAGGCGGGCGCGCCGAGCTCGTCGGCTGTCGCGCGGTGCTCGGAATCGAGCGAGTCGATCGAGTCCTCGAGGTGGATCAAACGCCGATCGGAAAGACCCCGCGCTCCTGCCCGGCGACCTACGTCGGATTCTGGGACGACATTCGCGCCATCTACGCGGGCACGACGGAGGCGCGCATCCGCGGGTACACCGCGAGCCGATTCTCCTTCAACACGGCCGGCGGACGCTGCGACGCGTGCGAGGGCCAGGGCGTCAAGACGATCGAGATGAGCTTCCTGCCCGATGTGAAGGTGCTCTGCGACGTGTGCCGCGGCCGGCGCTTCAACTCGGAGACGCTCTCGGTGCTGTGGCGAGAGAGAAGCATCGGCGACGTGCTCGCCCTGAGCGTCGACGACGCCGTCGAGCTCTTCGAGGCGCATTCGCGAGTGCACCACGCGCTGAAGCTGCTGCAGGACGTGGGGCTCGGCTACCTGACGCTCGGCCAGCAGAGCCCGACGCTCTCGGGCGGCGAGGCTCAGCGCATCAAGCTCGTGACGGAGCTCGCCAAGGTGCGCGGCGAGGGCCGCATGGGTCCGCGGCAGCAGCCGAGGCACACCCTGTACGTGCTCGATGAGCCGACGGTCGGCCTGCACATGGCCGACGTGGAGAAGCTCATCGCAGTCCTGCATCGCCTGATCGACGCGGGCAACACGGCGGTCGTCGTCGAGCACAATCTCGACGTGATGGCGGAAGCGGATTGGATCATCGATA
>JASHSR010000405.1 GCA_030038645.1 Gammaproteobacteria bacterium | reverse complement strand
ATCTCGTAGTCGAGCAGGTCGGTGGTCTTTTCCCCTGCGTCACGCATCGGCCGAATCGTGAACGGGGCGGCGCGAATGCGCACCCTCTATGTTACGGGTGGCACGCTGGACATGCTGATTCGCACTTTCCGAGGGATGAAGTGGGCGCGGGGCAGCGACGGTCGCGCGCGGAGCGCACGAATGCTGACGCAGAGGGCTTCCGGCGCGCACGGAGGCCAGGCGGGCGGCGGCTAAGAAAAAGGCCGCACCCCTTTACGGAGTGCGGCCTTTGAGCTGTCAACGAGCTCTGCGGGCTCGCCTTTAGAAGCTCAGGCGGAAGCCCACGCGGTACGCCTGGCCCAGCATGTCGAAGAAGACTGGGTTGGACGTGTAGGCGGTTCCGTTGAACCCACCGCCGCTCAGCGAGAGCGGGGGCGACTTGTTGAACAGGTTGCTGACCTGTCCGAACACCTGCAGCCCCTTCAGAACGTTGAAGCTGTAGGTGACGTTCAGGCCGAAGAGGAAGTACGACGGCATGGAGTTCGGGACGCCCATGGGCAGCAGCGTCAGAGCCTCCGCCCTGGCGTACGCCTCTGCCGCAGTTTGGGCCGTGGTCAGGCCGGTAGCGGCAAAGCCGTTATACACCCAGTCGCACGGGTTGGCCGGATTGGTCAGGTCCGATTTGCTGCAGGCGAGGCCTTGGTTGTTGAGCGAGCCTTGTCCGACCCACCTCATGTTGGGCGTGATGCTCCAAGGTCCCTTGGCCCAGGTCACCGAGACGTTACCCTGCCAGTGAGGCGCGTTCTGGTAATCGCCGAGGCCGAAGAACGAGCTGTTGCCGCCCGTCTGACCCGCGAGGCTGAGGATCGGCGCGCCCGCGTAGAGCTGGTAGACCTGCTCGTCCGTCCACGTCGCAAGCGCCCGCGCGGCGAGCGTGCTGCCATCCGGCAGGGCCCAGACGTAGTTGAGCGAGAAATCCACCCCGCGGGTGTCGTAGAACGAGCCGTTGTACGCGGCAGCGTTGATCCCGAGGATGTTCGCGACGTTGCCCTGCTGATAGGCGGCCGCGCCCGTCAAAGTCGCGACACCAGTGCAGTCGACACCAGTCGAGCCGGGATAGAGCGCGCCGCTCACGCCGGCGGCGCAGGGCGAGCCCGAGCCGACCTCGTACGAGAAGGGATTGAAGAGGAATCCCGGGCACGCGGCAGCGCCGTGCCCCGTGGCGCACTCCGTCTCGTTCACCGCGTAGTTTCCACCCTCGATGCCGTTGGTCAGGTGGATATGGAACCAGTCGGCGGAGAACTCGAGCCCGGGGGCTTGCGGCGGCGTCAGCACGATGCCAAACGTCGTCGTATTGGCGGCCTCGGGCTTCAAGTTCACATTGCCGATGAGGTTGATGTTGCACGGCGTGCTGAGGAATGGATTCGTGAAGGCGCCGCAGCTGCCGAAGAGGCTCCCGGCCACGAAGATCTGCGAGTAATAGAGATCTCGTGGGTCGGGCGCGCGCTCATCCCGCGACTGCGTGGCGCGGAACCGAATGCCATCCAGAGGCTCGTATTGCAACGAGGCCTTCCAGGTCGGGAAGGTGTTCGTGGCGCTCGAGCCGCCGGGGATGTCGATGGCGTACAGCGCCGTGTTCTTGTACTGCGACTCGCGACCCGCGATGTCGAGACTCAGCAGGCGCGCCAGAGGCTGGTTCCTGAGCAACGGGAGGTTGAACTCGAGGTAGGCCTCATTCACATCCATGTCACCGGCGTACGGGTCGCCGAACTGAACGGTGAAGTCCGTCGTCTGCGCGAGGCACAGCTCATAGGCGGACTCGTCGCTGACCGCCTCGGACGGCGGGCAGGTGGCGAAGGTGTTGTGCACGACCTCCTGGCGCCACTCGTAGCCGGCGGCCATCGACCAGGGGCCGGCGCCGATGCCTCGCCAAATGTTACCGGTGGCATTCAGGGCGATGACGGACTGCGTCTGCCGCAGATTGAGCGACAAATCCCCCGTCGCGTAATCGATGGCGGAAGTCGAGAGCGGCGTCGTGCCAAACGGGTTGAGGGGCACGCAGTTCTGCGCGAGCAGCGCCTCCTGTTGAAGCAGGCTCAAGCCCGTCAGAGGGTCGGCCGGTATCAGCCGACCCGTTGGGGAGTATCCCCCTCCAGGGATTGGCGCGAACGCACCCGAGAGCCCAACCGATTCCATGTAGGACGGGAAAGAGAAGGTGCCGCCGGGATACGCGCCGCCTGTGTATTCCGGCTCGAATGTGAACGGGTTGATGCCGGCGTACGTTCCCTGAACCTCAGTGAGGAGTTGCTCAAACGCTCCGTTGAGATTGCCCGGGTTGGCGTTGAGCGCCTGGGTGATTCGGCACTCGGGGCCGTTTGCAGTCTCAACGGAGTCGAGCGCCATCGACGCCTCATCGGCATGGAAGTCGGTCGGCTCTCCCTCGGTATTCTCGACGAGGCCGTACTCCCAGTACCCGTCCCACGTCCAGCTCGAGTCGCCGAACGGACCGTTGAAGTCGATGAGCACGCGCTTCATCGTGGTGTTGCTGAACTCCTCGTTCGGGATCTGCTCATTCCAGTCTTTGCCGAGGTAATACCCATCGGGAGCGGCGCCGATGTCTGCGGCCGTGTCGGTCGGCAGGAAGGGATTGTCGAGGCCGAGCACCCCGTAGCTGTCGTTCAGGCCCGGGTTCGGAACCTTCGCGTTGACTTGGCCCCAGTTGAGATCAATGTCCATATTGATGCTGTCGGTAATCTTCGTGGTCAGCAACGCCGTGATCACGCCGCGCGTCACCGGCGCGACGAGATTCGTGTACAGATTCTCCGGATTGCCCTGTCCGCCCGGCGCAGCCCCATCTCCGCCGTAGACCGCCTCATTTCCGGAGTACGGAAGGAGGGCCTGTCCATCGGCCGTTGCCTCGTACAGCGGCTCCGTCGAAGGCCCATACACGCCCGCGCTCGTCGCGGTGTAGCCGAAGGTGGGCGCATCGTATTGTGCCGCCGCCAAGGTCCCGGAAGTGCTCACCACGTCGGTCCGCACATTGGACCCGAGAGTCTGGAGCGCCGTGTACGAGAAAGCCGGCGTCAGGTAGTACGAGGACGTATACGGTCCGAAGTTCGCGGCGCACCACGGACGGCCCGACTGCATGCAGAACGCCGGATCCTGCTTCTCGTACTCGCCCCCGATCACGAAGTGGAAGCGGTCGTTGAAGAGGCCGTGCCCGTAGGCGAAGGAGGCATGCTTGTCCCGCGCATCGTTGTAATGCGTGTCGTACATGTCGGCATCGAGCTTGCCGCCCTCGAGCTGCCGGTTGAGGATGATATTGACCACGCCCGCGACAGCACCGGAGCCGTACGCGGCCGAGGCGCCGCCCGTGACGGTGTCGATGCGCTGCACGAGGACCTGCGGAATGAAGTTCAGGTCGAAGCTGTCGCTCGTGTTGGTCGGCGGCGCGCGCTGTCCGTCGATCAGGGTCAGCGTGCGGGAGTTGAAGAAGCCGTTCAGGCCGCGCAGGTCAGGAACGTAGGCGCCGGTGTAGAAGGGCGAAGAGGGCGCGGCGGTCGGTGAGAACTCCGAGACGTTCGCGGGCGTCAGGCTCAGCACCTGGCCGACATTGACGACGCCCAGGCTCTCCATCGTCTGCGTGTCGATCACCGTCGTCGGCGTCGGCGTCGTGAAGTCCGTCGTTTGCTTGATGCGCGTGCCCGTGACCTCGACCTCCTGCAGCTGAGCGGGTTGCTCTGTGCCGCTCGGCGGGGGCGTTGTCTGCGCTGTCTGCTGCGCCAGCACCTGTGGCGCCTGTTGCGTCGTCTGCTGGTCCGACTGCTGCGCGGCCGCAACGCCGCTGAAGCCGAGGATGACGACGGCGAGCGAGCCGATCGCCGTTCCGAGGAGCTGTTTGCTCGAAGGGTTCGAGCCGGAAAGACGGGCGCGTTGCACGGCAATGCATCGTGCCCCTGCGACCACACGACGGATCGTACTCATTGATTCCCCCCCGTAACTTAACCGCTGCGGACGAAACTTCGGTCGCGCTTCCCTGCCTTCGGGCTGATTCTGGTGGATCTTCGCCCCGCCTTGCCCTCAGGACAAGGCGACTCTAAACGGACCCGTGGGTTAGCGCAACCATGGCGAAGCCGTTCGCCTCGAACGCCTCCCTGCGTATTGAAATTAGTTTTGCGGCTCCCGCAGGTCCCCCTAGAAGCCGCGGCTACTCTAAGCCGGTCCACGCGCGGACGCAACTGATGCGTGGGCGCAACAACGGGCCCTCGAGGCGCCGGACGGGCCGCCACGCGACGAACGGTCTACGCTCGCACGGCCGGGGCCCGCCGACGCATGAAAAAGGAGCGTACTCCGAAGGGTGCGGCCGCGACCGGAAGGGTCTGGATGGCCGAAGAGGGGGCTGAAAGTCGGCGTGGAAGTCGGTGCTCGACTTCCGGCGACGCTAGCCGCGAGCCGCCTCTTCCCGAGTCTCACGGCTGCGGCACCGGAATGAGAGCTTGGGCGTTCCGCTCGGCGATTCTCCGCTGCACATCCTGGGCGAGCTGGATGTAGACGCGAGCCGCGACACTCGAGGTGTTGTTGAGCGCCCGGGCTACTTGCTCGGCGGTCGCCCCCTGGAGTGCCGCGAGCGTTCCGTAGCTGCGGCGCAAATCGTGGAATGTCGTCTCGGTCGGGAGCCCGGCGCGCCTCAGGGCCGCTTTGAACGCGCGCCGCGGCTCGGTCATCGGCTGTGGGCCTTCCCGCCTCGGCGTCGGACGCACCTGCGGAAACACGTACGGGTTCCCCTCGACGACCGGCAACGTTTGCAGGATGGTGACGGCCTGAGGCGTGATCGGCAGGGGGAAGCGCTTGCCGTTCTTGGTCCGCATCAGCATCGCGGTCCCGCGCTCGAGATTCACGTCCGCCCACCGGAGCGTGCGGATCTCCTCCTTGCGCGCGCCGGTAAGCATCAACATCGCGACGTATGCGCGCGTCCAGAGGTGCTCGTCGCCCTCGAGCGCCGCGAGAAGGGCGCGCATCTGGGCCGTGTCGAGGATATGGGTCCGCGCGTGCTCGCGATGCAGCTTCAGGCCTGCGCACGGATTGCCCCAGCCGAGCGGGAATTGCCGGTCGCTCCGGTCATGGAGCCAGGAGAGCCACGCTCGTAACCGCTGCACCGACCGATTGGCGACGATGGGACCGCCGCGATCGCTCGCCCGGTCGTGCAGGCGGATCACATCGGCCTTGGTGATCTGGCCGGGCTTCAGCGCCCCGATGACGGGCGCGAGGTGCACGGTCCAGAGACTCCGGACCGCGCGGAGCGTGTTCGCGCTCGTTTTCGCGAGGTGCTCGCGCTCGTAGACCACCCACGCTTCGGTCATGCTCTCGGCGTCGGCCATGCGCTCGCGGGCTGCCATCGGGTCGAGCCCCTCATGTCGCAGGCCGTGAAGAAGCGCCTCCGCCCTCGCGCGGGCCTCCTCGAGCCCCTTGAAGTTCTGGACCGGCCCCAAGCTCATGAGCCGCTGCCGGCCGTTCGCTCGGTAAAGGATGATGTATGACTTGCCGCCTTGGGGCGTTACGCGGCAGCCGAAGCCGCGCAGCCGCGCGTCCCAGAGGACTTGACGGGAGGAACCGTCTGGATTGTAGGCGAGCGCCTTGACGGCCGCCTGGGTGAGATTCTTCGTAGCCATTGCCATACCTTTCGCGCGTAGTGGTGGTCCAGGACCGGCCGCGTGGGACGAGCCGGCCGGCTCCATCTGGAGCTCGGCCGCCATTAAGACAGACGAGCTCGCATGTCATCACCATGTCATCAGCGCGTAGGGGGCAAGCCCATCATCCGAGCTGCCACGGCGCAGGAGATCTGGAGAAGGTCTCTCGTGCCCGGCCCAAATGGAGCACCTCAAATCCGCAACCACGCTCCTCAGGAAGCCAAAAGCTGATCCGCAAAGTCCTCTCCGGCACGCTGCCCACGCTCGTTGCGATTCATCGCCTTGGTCTGGTGGCAGCCGGATCGGCGCGCGATCGTGGCGAAGTCCAGCGCCGCGCTCGGCGCGCTCATTCGGGCCGCCTATCAAGGGCACTCGACCGGCGCGCGCGCATCGGGCGATGACATGGTGATGACATCGCAGCGGAATGAATTCAATAAAGATCTAGAGGATGCTCGGTTCCACATCCTCGTCGTCTGATGGCGCAGCAGACGACGACACCGAGCGACAACACGACCGGCGGCACCAATGCCCAGCAGCCGGCTCAACTGCAGGAGGTCGAGGTCACCGGCTCCCGCATCCGGCGCACGACGGACTTCACCACACCGACCCCCACGACGGTCATCGACTCGGCGACGATGGAAAGTCTCGGCATCGTCAACGTGGGCCAAGCGCTGACCCTGACCCCGGCGAACATTTCGACGTTCACCCCGGCGAACACCGGCAACGCGAACTTCTTCACCGGTGAGTACATCGCCGACCTGCGCGGTCTCAACCCCTACTTCGGCAGCCGCACCCTCTTGCTGATCAATGGCCAGCGTATCGTGAACAGTGACCAGGGTGACAGCTTCGATTTGAACCTGCTTCCGCAGATCCTCGTCCAGCGCATCGACACCGTCACGGGCGGCGCCTCGGCGGCCTACGGCTCCGGCGCCATCGCTGGCGTCGAGAACGTCATCCTCGACAACACGCTCGAAGGGGGCAAGATCGACGGAGACTTCTACGAGACGAGCCACAGCGACGGCCGGGACCGGCACATCGGCGCCGCATACGGCCACAGGTTCTTAGACAACCGCTTCCACTTCTTGATCGGCGGCGAGTACGAGAACTCGGATGCGGTCGGGTGCGAAACCGCCCGCAGCTGGTGTGCGCAGAATCAAGGCGAGTACGAGGAGGGTTCCACCGTCCCGGAACCGAC
>JASHSR010000404.1 GCA_030038645.1 Gammaproteobacteria bacterium | reverse complement strand
GGATACACGCTCATCTACGGCTCGCGCACGCCTGATAACGAGCGCGTGAAGGCGCTCGCGCGCCGCAGCGGCCCCCGCGCTTCGGTTGCTACGCAGAAAGAGGCGGTCTCGAGTGCCGATATCGTTGTGTTCGCCGTCCCCTGGAAGCCCGTCAAGGAGATCATCGCGAACCTCGGCGATCTCTCTGGCAAGTTGATTGTCGATCCGATGATCGCAGACCCTACGGTTGTCGGTGGGCATATCTTTCCGGCCGACCCGAGGACATCGGCTGCCGAGCAATTGCAGTCATGGATTCCAGACGCGCACGTCGTTACGGCCTTCAGCACGATCTGGTACAAGGATCTCGCAGATCCAGCGCGGGCTGGGGGTCCGATCAGCATTCCCTTCGCCGGTTCAGAGGGACCTGCGAAGGAACGGGCCGCGCGACTCATCGCGGATATCGGATTGGCTCCCGTCGATCTTGGGAATTTGATTGCGGCGCGATATATCGAGAACCTTCTTTGGATGGAAGTCGACTATATTCAGCACCACAAGAAAATTTTCGAACTTTACCTGAGGAACGTGCCTCGGTAGGGAACTGTCAACCGACGGAGGCATCGACGAACCACGCCGTGTGAGCACCAGGTATGGGACCGTTTTCGCAACCGTCCGCTTCGGAGACCGTCGCGGCTGCGCGCGACTGGCGGCGGTTGGCCGTTTGCGGGCAACGGCTTCAATCCGCAGGTCACGGGACGATCTTCGGCGCGGACCGCCAAACCGGGGCGCGTGGCAGCATTTCCGGATATGGCAGGCATGCTCCGGCCTTCGAGGCAGGCAGGGTCGGACCGTGCTTACCTGTTCGATCTACGTCACGACCGTGGGGTCGCCCTTCTGCGTGAAAATCGACACGATCAACGCCACGATGAAACCCACGATCGCTCCCGTGATCACCGCGGTGACGGCGAGCCCTACGGGCGTCGTGATGGCGCCGGTGATCGCCATAGCCTGCTGGGCCTGCTCGCCCGTGATCCCCCGCTGCTCGAGCGCGGCCTGCTGAGCCTGTCTCGCGGCTGCGAGAGCTCCGGTATTGATGTATTTGACATTGACGTATACGAGAATGCCCGTGACGACTGCCGCAATGCTCGAGAGCAACGTGCCGGACCCGAGCCCCTGTGGATACGTCATCATCCCTCGCGTTCTCTTCAATTCGCGGTGTGCGAGAACCATGAGCACAACGAGCACGGCCACATTGATTGCGACCCATGGCCAACTCGCCTTGATGTTTGTCAGCGTCCTGAGGAGACTGACGACGAACGAAAGCACGCCTTGAATGACGCCATACTTCGCCGCGATTGCGACGATGCTGGGTTCCCGTTCCAATTTCATACACTGCCTCCCCGTTGATCAGTGAGACGCGACCTGGGTGATCGTCGCCTCGGAATTGCGGTCGATCAGCTCGTTGAAGGGGTCGACGCCGGCGAACTTGGGCAGGCGGCCGACCGTCAGGGTGATGGTCTGGACGCCGGAGTGAATCCGCACCTTGTGGATCGCGATCACCTTGCTGGCATCATAGCCGGCGTGGCCCGGCTCCACGTCGAAGGCTCCGACGTCCAAGCTTTCGTCCATGGGTGCCGGCGTTTCATGGCCGTGGCCGTCGGCGTAGAGCTTCTTGGCGTCGACGGTGAAGGTGAGCTCGTAACGCCCGTCGCCGCGCCGCTTGGCCACCGCGTGTGAGGCCCGCACGTCATAGAGGGTGATCTTCTCGAAGAGATCCGTGATGAGTTGTTGCTTGTCGGCCGGCGCCTCGGCTCGCAGATCGCGCACCAAGTCGAGCGAGGTGGGATACGGTGGGCCCTTGAAGGCGAAGTCGTGCAGCAAGTGGCGCAGGGCGCGGTTGACCGCGTCCTCACCCAGCTCGTCCTGCAACCGATACATCACCAGAGACCCCTTGCGATAGTGGATGTAGGGCTGGTTTTCCACGCGCTCCAACGGCTCCTCCGCCAGCACGTCGCCGGCGCGCGAGCGCAGGTAGTTGTCGAGCTCGAACTTCAAGAATTTGCGCATCATGTACGGCCCGTACATGTGCTTCATGACCATGGCCGCCGAGTATTGGGCCAGGGTCTCGGAGAGCGCGGTCGAGCCCTGCTCGTCGGCGCCGATGATCTGGTGCGCCCACCATTGGTGGGCCAGCTCGTGGGCGCCGACATAGGTGACCATGTCGATGCGGCTCGCATCGCGGGTATCGGCGATGAAGAAAATGCCCTCGGACCAGGCGATGGTGTTGGCGTAGGACTGGGCGAAGTCGCCTTGCGGCGCGGGGAACTCCAGCACCCGCACCTGATGGAACTGATAGGGGCTGAAATTGGCCTGATAATAGTCGAGCCCGGCGCGCATGGCGTTTTCGATGCGGGCCACGTTCCATGGATGCTGCGGATCGTAGTAGACGGTGATCTGCACACCCTTGTAGGTCTGGGTGGCCACCGCATACCGCGCCGACTGCACCGAGAAGAAATCCATGATCGGCGAGTCGGTGACGAAGCGGACCGTGCGGCGCCCGTCCTTGACGGTCTGGCTGACCGCTTGGCCAGGCGCGATGGGCATCTGATCCGCGTCCGTTGTGACCGTGATGTCGGCGGTCACCCAGTCCGCATCGTGACGCAGGTAGTTCACTTGATCGGCGCCCGGCGTCCCGAGCTTGGGCATGCGCAGCTCGGGCGGCAGCCCGTATTTGCGCCGCAGCGCGCGATCCTGTAGCAGGAGGCTGCGGTCCATGCCGATGCCCGGCACCAGGCGTTCGTCGTTGAGGAAGGTCCCGTTGTCCACCACCCAGCGAAGGTTGCCGCTGTTTCGGAAGCCGTGCTGGGTGAGCGTGGTCGAGAAACTGAGCGTGCGGGTCTCGCCGGGCTGCATCGGCCGGTCGAAGGCATAGATGCGGTAGTTGTAGCCGGCGAACGCCGTCTGCAGGTGTGCGCCCTCGATGGTGAGGCTGTTCACGACCAGATCGCGCGGGAAGCGAATGTGTATCACGCTCAGAGGTACACCGGTGCGGTTCTGGATCGCGTAGCGGCCCCGGGTCTCGACTCTGGGCTCGTGGGGATAGACCTGGACGTTGAGCCTCACGGAGGCGACCTTCGGCTCCGGCAGCGTCGCGTAGCGCAGGAATTTCTTCTCATAGTCCGCCGCCCAACGCTCGTTGTCGAGGTGGGTGCGATAGGGGTTGAGGACGTTGGTGTTGTAGAAGATGAAGGCGCCCGATCCGACGAAGGTCACGACCGCGATCGCAAGGATGACGCCCGCCGTTCGGTGCAGCCGCCGCGGCAGGGCGCGCAGGCGCGCCGCAAGAGGAGTTCCGGTCCCCCGCCGCCATAGACCGCATGACAGCACCAGAAGGATGAGCGCGAAAGCGCTCCAATAAAGCCGGAACCAATAGGCGCCGATCCAGTCGCGGCCCTGGCCGTCCATATCCGACAGCGGGACGCCGGGTTCGCTGCCGTATTGATAGAGATGGTGCTCGAAGCCCAGGTCGGCGAGCACGAGCGTTGAGATCAGATAGACGGCCATGACCGCCCAGCCGACGAATTTGTTGGGGCTGAGGGCTTGGACGAAAATCGCCAGCACCGCCAAGAGCACGAAGTCGATGCTGTGGGGCAGGGCCCACCAGAGGAGGTACTTGCCGAGCTCGAAGTGGAAGTAGCCCTGCGTCGCCTGCATGGCGATTGCGACGACGACCCCGACAAACAGGGTCGAGATCAGCACGAGGCTGATCGCGAGCGTCTTGGGGCCAACGAACATCCAGTCGGCGACCGGCGTCGCGTCGATGATTTCCTGGGTGCGCTGCTCCCTCCCCCGCCACACCAGCTCGCCCGCATAGTAGATGGCGATGATCAGGGCGATGAAGTCGAAGCCCGCGAGCGCCTGGATCATCACCCTCGTGACCGGGAAAATCCGGCCGCCGTAGTCGGCGATAGCCGTGGAGAGCCACATGGTGAGGCCCGCGAGCAGGACCGCGAGGCCGAGCAGCACGAAATAGGCGGGGCTCAAGAAGACCTGCTTGGCGTCGAGCTGCGTCCGCGCCCAGAGCTGAGCCCAGGTCGCGCGAGCGCCGAAGCGGGGCTTCGCGAAGCCTCCTACAGGCTCGGCAAGGCTCCCTCCGACTGCCGCCGGCTCGACGGCAGCCGAAGACCGGCGCCGCCCTGATCCTCCGGCGGACTCGAAGCGGAAGAGGCGATGGGCCAGGGCCAAGGCGCCGAAGGCCACCCCGAGCCACAGCACCTTGTTCCACAGGACGTCACCCGCGATCGGCGGCGTCAGTGTGTTGCGTTCACTCGCGGTCCAGTAGCGCGTGGCCGCGCCGAAGGCCGACGTGCCGAACGGCTCCCAGAGCGCCGCGACATGCTCCAGCCCGGGCTTGCTTAAGACCGCCGCGAACACCGATCTCAGCACCAGGAGGGCGATGAGGCCGACGTAGGTCCACATCATCGAACGGGTGAGCGTGGTCAGCGTGAAGAACAGCGCCGAGGACAGGAAGAGGACCGGCAGCGCCAGCACCACATAGGCGTAGACGTAGTTGCCCAGCACCACCGGCCCGAGCGTCTCCTTGTCGACCCAGGGCGCCAGTGACCCTAGCCATAGGCCGAACGGCACCGCGAGGAAGGCCAGCGCCGAGGCACCGAATGCGCCGGCGAATCGCCCGTAGAGATACTCGAACTTGCGGATCGGCGTGGCTCGAACGATCGCGCCGAAGCCGGTGTCGTCGTCGCGCACGATCACGTTGGCGACGAAGGCCACGACCACGAACATGTAGATGACCGCGAAGACGAGACAGGACTCGGCGATGACGAAGGGGGCATTCTTGTGGATGTTGTCCGTCGAGCCCAGCTGGATGTTGCTCGAGGCCACCGAGCCGAATGCCAGAAGGGCGAACAGCGGCAGCGCGACCCAAAAGATCGGCTGGCGCAGCTGGTAGCGGAATTCGAAGCCCGAGATCTTGGCGAACATGGCCGGGAAGCGCCGTCAGGCGGCGCGGCGGGCCGCGGAGAGGGTCGAGAAGTAGACGTCCTCGACTCCGCCTTCTTCCGGCACGAACCCTTCGCCCGGATCTTCGTCCGAGAGCACATGCACGACCGTTCGACCCGCGAATAGGCGGGTCGAGATGACCTCGTGCTTCGCGCGGCAGGCCTCGACCTCCTCCCGCCCGATCGCCTTGGTCCAGATGCGGCCTTTCAGGGATGCGATCAGCGCCGCGGGCTCCCCTTCTCTCACGATGCGGCCGTTCACGATGATCGCCATGCGTGGGCAGAGGTCCGAAACGTCATCGACGATGTGGGTCGAGAGGATGACGACGACGTGCTCACCGATCTCGGCCAGCAGATTGAGAAACCGCAGGCGCTCCTCCGGATCGAGACCGGCGGTCGGCTCGTCGACGATGATCAGCGAGGGATCGCCGATCAAGGCCTGGGCGATCCCGAAGCGTTGGCGCATGCCGCCTGAGAACCCCGATAGAGCCTTGTGCCGCACGGTCCAAAGATTGCTCTGGTGCAGCAGGTGCTCGACCGTCGCCCGCCGGGCCTTCTGGTTCGCGAGACCCTTCAGCGTCGCCATGTGGTCGAGCATTTCCAGGGCCGAGACGCGCGGATAGACGCCGAAATCCTGGGGCAGGTAACCCAGCTTCCGCCGCAGCGCCTGGGGATCGGCCAGCACGTCGATATCGTCGAAGCGAACCGATCCCGATGTCGGCGCCTGCAGCGTCGCGACCGTGCGCATCAGGGTCGACTTGCCCGCGCCGTTCGGGCCCAGGAGTCCATAGAGCCCTTGGGGGATGACGAGCGAGACGGCGTCGAGCGCCTTGACGCCGCTCGGATAGACGTGGGTCAGCTTGTCGATTGTGAGTGTCGGCATGTCTATTTCGGCGCTTGACGGTCGCCCCTCCCTCGAATCGACGAGTGTAACCCCGTGCGCCGCGCGCACTCCGCGGCCCGCATCGATACCGACTTTATCGGTTCACCATTGCGGTCGTGAGCGTGGGGTACGACCCCGGACCGGGCATGTGATGCCACCCCTCGTTCGGCCGAAAGCCGGGCACTTGCCCAGTCGCCTCACTATATGTACTATAATGACATAGTACATCAAGAGTAGCTAGTGTGGATCTTCAAATCGATGTCGCCAGCCCGGAGCCCGTATACGAGCAAATCATTCGACAGATCCAGTTGGCGGTTCAGGAGGGTCGACTGTCTCCGGGCACTCCACTGCCTTCGATCCGTCAACTCGCGGGCGATCTCGACCTCAATCCTAACACGGTCGCGCGGGCTTACCGCGCCCTGGAGACGAGCCGCGTCATCCAAACGGCAGGGAGCCGAGGGACATTCGTCGGCAGCGATGCCCCCGGGCAGATCAGAACTCGAAATGGCCAGGACGCCGTGTTGCAGTTCACGGAGCTCACGACATCGCTGATGAAGAGGGGCATGTCGGCCAGCCAAATTGAAGCTGCCTTTCGCAGTGCGGTCCGAACGGTGCGCGCGAAGGGGGCACCGTGAGTCCGTTCGGGCACATTCCGCCAAGTCGTCGGACGAGGATACGGTGATGGTCACGTGGTTGGTTTATGGCCTCGCTCTAAGCCAGATTGTGCTGTTTTACGGCTTTTTCTTCCCGTTAGGCGTCCGGGCGACCCATGAGGGTTACCTCGCCAAAAACCGGCCGTGGATCGAGGATCATCCCGCCTTTCGAGAGCGATTCCATCCGCGCTACTCGATCTGGCTCTCCTACTTGCTCGGATCGGCCTGGGTCGTGCTACTCAGCTTCCTCTTCTTCCCCGCGACCGAGCGGACGTGGCTGCTCAATTCGATCTTTTTCCCCCAAGCCGTATTCCTCTACCCCGTACTTCTCTTCGCTCTCGTGGTGCTCGGTTACATCGGCATCGGGCATTTTCGCCTCTACCGGCAGATCCCGCTCGCCGCCAAGCGGCGCGCATCGTTGATTCGCCGGGAACTGCGCGACTTTTTGAATCCGGGATGGATGTACCTGGGCTATCTCTTGTTGGCCGGGGTCGTCGCCTTCAACGGCGTCGCATGCTACCGGGGAATCGTCGATCGGCGCGCGACTTTGCCCGGCACGATGGCCGCAATCGTCTGCGCCGCGGGCACTGCGGTCGTGTTGAGAGTGAGTCTACGGCGAAAAGACAGTCAGTTTGATGAGCTGTTCGGGACCTCCTTTCGGAAGTTCGAAGTGATTCTGGAACATGGGCTGCTGTACTTCGGCGTGCTGGCAAGCAGCCTTGCCACCTTACACTCCGTGGGCCATGTCGCGGCGCCTTCGCCGATCACAGCTACACTCGCGGGAAGCGTGGTGGCGCAACTGCTAGTCCTTTACGTCTTGCTCGGTATGCCATTTTTTCGCAGAGGAAATCCTCCAAGCTCCGGCGGGGGAATGCGATCATCACTTGGGGAGAACCGGCGGGCCGGATAACGAGCGACAGTCGCGAGCACCGTGATTGACGGTGCTCGCTGTTAGCCGAGTGGCGGCGCCCCTGACCGCCGGGGATGCGACATGAACGTTATCCTTTGCATTTTTCTGATCGCCGCCATCACCTTCCTGGTCTTCATCTTGTGCGCGTTCGCGCTTCAAGCGGCAAGAGCCGCGCTTCCAACGTACGAAGTACCTCCAACGACATATTCCTACCAGATTGATCGCCAACACGGCGACATCGAGCAGTGTGTGGCGAAACCTACACCGGTTAGCGGCAATCCAGACCAGCACATTTGGGTAATAAACGCGACCAACGGTCGGGTGGCGTTCTGCGCCCACGAGAACCCCGGCGGGCAGGACGGAAGAACCACCACGCAACCCTAGAGGTGGAAACTGTCCGCGAGTTTTTCGGAAACGCATCGAGTCTGCTGGCTTGAACAGCTGAAAGTCCGCGGATTCAGCTGACCTTTTAGTCTTGACAGCACTGGCACTCTACAAATCCAGGCGTTCACTGTGTTTCGTTCTCTAACGGACCCTGTGAGTTGTTTCGTTTTCTAAGTAATGACGGAATGGGGCGAGTGACTGTCCAGAGTCTACGTCGGCTGGCCGCCAGCCGACGCTCGTGTTCACGCGCGCGACGGGGCATTTGCGCCGGCAGAACGGATGCTCCACAGCCTGGGCCGCCCGTCGGCCCCTGGAAACTCTGGCGTGCTCGGACACGGCCCATCGGAGTCCAGCGCTCAGTCGCGGCTGGGAGTATTGGAAAGGGAGGTGTAGGCTCGCCACTATCACAAGAACGGGCAGCGGCCAACCGCGCCGGAGTGGAGACCAACATGAAGATCGTCGCCGCGCTATGTCTGATCCTGCTGTCCTCCAGTGCCTTCGCAGCCACCGAGCCGAAGTCACCGTCGCCCGCCCCACCCACCTGCGACCGCGAATGCCTCCGCGGCATGGTCACCCAAGTGCTCTACGCCCTGGTCGACCACGACACGAGCAAGCTGCCGGTGGCCGACAACCTGCGTGTCACCGAGGACGGAATCGAAAAGCCGCTCGCCAAAGTCGGGCTGGTCAAGACCGTGACAAGGCTGCGCGGCTATCGCCAGGACATCATCGACGAGCGCGCGGGACAGAGCATCGCGGCGGTCGTCGTCGAGGAATCGGGTGCGCCGGTCATCCTCGTCGTGCGAGTCAGGGTGGAAAGCGAGAAGATCAGCGAGCTCGAGCTGGTGGCCACGCGCAGCCGCGCGGAGGGTCTGAGCTTCACCATCGACACGTTGAACGCGCCCAGCGAGGAGATGAACTTCGTGCCGCACCCCTCGCAGCTGGCGACGCGCGGGCAGGCAATCGAGATCGCGCTGCACTACCCGAAGGGCTTGAACTCCGCGGAAACCTTCGCCTCGGTGGGAACGCCGTTCGCACCGGGCACCAGGCGCGTCGAGAACGGCGCGGTGATGGCGGGGCCCGACTGCGTGTTCAGCCCCACCTGCAAGGACATCGCCACGCAATCGCTCGCGATCTTCAAGCGCCTCGGCCACGTCACCGTGCGTTCCATCTACGTGGACGAGCGGATGGGTATCGTCGTGCTGCGCCTTTCTTGGAACGTGCGCGGTCCGGGTTCCGACAAGCTCACGACGTTCGAGCTGTTCAAGGTCTACGACGGACAGATCCACAAGGTCGAAGCCTTCATCCGGCTATTTCCGCCGGCGCTCGAACTGGGTGGATGGCCGGTGACGGTCAGCCAGCCCTGAGCATCTCCGTATAGCCGTGGTGAGGGATTGACTCGCGCCCTCGCCGTCGCCCTCCGGGCGCCTTCGCTTCGCTCTGGCATCCAACCCGGCCCGGAGGCTCGCCGGGTTCCCCGTGTTGCATCGGCTTCCTTTGAGATCGAATAAGTCCGGATTCCCACGACGATTGTCCTGCAGCTACCTGTATCAAATCTCGGACCTCCACTGATGCCCAATCGAACGTCGCGCCGTCGCGCCAGCATGCACTCAGCGACTCGTTACGACCCTAAGCTGCCAGATGAGCACACCGAGAGCAGCCGTTGCGGCGAGGCAAAGCGGACAGATCAAAGCAACCGTAGCCCGACTCCCGGCGATACTTAATGTTCACGCCCAAGCCAACGGCCCGTCCCTGGGGTCTACTGCTGGTCAGCCGATGCGAATCGGACCAAGGTCCCCTGCGCGCGGACCCGAATTTCGGGTACACCGAACACTCGCGGGCCATCCCCACGCTGCAGGGTCCTCACCTGGGAAGACTCCCTTCCGCGCCGGACAAGCGCACTTGCCGCACGGGTAACATGGGCAGGTAATCTGCAGCCTTGCCGTTCCTTCGTTCGAAAACGGAGGCCCGGTGGGAAACTGTCGGGGCCTTTCCATGTGTGGTCCGCAGGAGCCTGGGCGACGATTCCAAGGACTTGAGTGAAATCAATTATTTAGGTCTTCTCCTGTCGCGTTAATGTCGCGGACCGTGAAAGTGTCGGATCATGATGCGACGACCTTTTCGAAATTCCGCCATTCCGTTCGGATTCGAGCCGCCTCGGATCGCACGTTTGCCTGATGCGCCGGGCGTAGGTCAATTGCGCTATCCTCTGCCGCGAAGATGCCGGGTCATCTTTGAATACGAGGGACTGATGACAATGAGACAATATCGCTCGTTCCTCCTTGCGTTGCTCGTTCCAGCATTCTTCCTCGTCAGCGCATTCGACGTCGTTGCGGCGGCTCAGGAGCAAGGATCGCACGCGGTCAAGCAGGAGCTCTGGTCCAATCCTGCCACCTGGCCAGACCGGAAGGTGCCCCGCGCAGGGGACACGGTCACCATCGAAAGAGGCAAGGATGTGCTCCTCGACGTGAGCCCGCCGTCGCTGGGCGGCTTGCATATCGAAGGCAAACTCAGCTTCTCGGACAAAGCCGACATCGAGCTGACCACCGAGTCGATCATCCTGAACGGGGAACTGGAAATCGGCACCGAAGCCAAACCCCACACGCGCAAGGCGACCATCACCCTCACCGACAATGTCCCTGGTAACGACCGCGGGATCGTGATCGCGGGCGGAACCCTGAGCCTGCATGGTGACCGCGGGACGAATTCCTGGACCAAACTCGCTCGAACAGCCAAGGCCGGTAGCA
>JASHSR010000403.1 GCA_030038645.1 Gammaproteobacteria bacterium | reverse complement strand
GCGCCGACTTCTTGCGGGGCTGGCCGGACTCGTCGAGCTCGACGAACTCGTCCTCGCCGACGGCCACGGCGGGCACCGACGCCTTGCCCTCGATGACCGCATCCGCGATGCCCGCGCTGTAGAGCTGGATGGCGCGCATGGCGTCGTCGTTGCCGGGAATGACGTAGTCGATGCCCTCCGGAGAGCAGTTGGTGTCGACGACGGCGACCACGGGAATGCCGAGCTTGCGCGCCTCGTGAATCGCGATCCGCTCGTGGCCCACGTCGATGACGAAGAGCACGTCGGGGAGCGACTCCATCGCCTTGATGCCGCCGAGGCTTCTCTCGAGCTTGTCCATCTCACGGCGCAGCTGCGTCGCCTCCTTCTTGCCACGCTTCTCGAGCGCGCCGCTCGCCGAGAGCTCCGTGAGCTCCGTGAGCCGCTTGATCGACTGGCGGATGGTCTTGAAATTCGTGAGCATGCCCCCGAGCCAGCGCTGGTTGACGTAGGGCATGCCGCAGCGCTCGGCCTCCTTCTGCATGGCCTCGCGCGCCGAGCGCTTCGTGCCGACGAACAGGGCCTTGCCGCCGTCCGCGATGATGCCTTTCACGAAGCTCGCCGCCTCGAGGTAGAGCGGCTGGGTCTTCTCGAGGTTGATGATGTGGATCTTGTTGCGCTCACCGAAGATGAAGGGGGCCATCTTCGGGTTCCAGAAGCGGGTCTGATGTCCGAAATGGACCCCCGCCTCCAGCATCTGTCGCATGGACACGCCGGGCATGAATGCTCCTATTCGGGTTGGGCCTCCGCGCATCCCGAACGGCCATTCCGGGCGCCGCCGCCGAAGCTTCAGCGCAGGGAACACCCCGCCGCCCGGATACCGATACGCGTGTGGGTTTCCTCGTTGCCAACGAGGGCCGCGCTTTATACCATGAACATCCCATTGGAACAACGTCTTACGCCCCACGAAATCCGGCCCATGTCCGTCACGATCAAATCGCCCGAGGAGCAGATGAAGATGCGGGAGGCCGGGCGCCTCGCGGCCGAGGTGCTCGACATGATCACCGCGCACGTCGTGCCGGGGGTCACGACCGAGGAGCTCGACCGGCTCTGCTACGACTACATCGTCAACGTCCAGAAGACGATCCCGGCCAACCTCAATTATCGGGGCTTTCCGAAGACCATCTGCACGTCGGTCAACCAGGTGGTCTGCCACGGCATCCCGAACGAGAAGCGCCTGAAGCCGGGCGACATCGTCAACATCGACGTGACCGTGATCAAGGACGGCTTCCACGGCGACACGAGCCGCATGTACTACGCGGGCCGGCCGACGGTGCAGGCGCAGCGGCTCTCCGAGATGTGCCGCGAGGCGATGTGGCGCGGCATCAAGGCGGCGGGGCCCGGCGCGCGCCTCGGGGACGTGGGCCACGCGATCCAGAGCTTCGTCGAGTCGCTCTCCTACTCGGTCGTGCGCGAGTACTGCGGGCACGGGATCGGGCGGATCTATCACGAGGATCCGCAGGTGCTGCACTACGGCGAGCCCGGCACCGGGCTCGAGCTTCGCCCCGGGATGACCTTCACCGTCGAGCCCATGGTCAATGCCGGCAGGCGCCACGTGCGGCTGCTTCCGGACGGCTGGACGGTCGTCACCAAGGATCACTCGCTCTCCGCGCAGTGGGAGCACACGGTGCTCGTCACGGAAAGTGGCGTCGAGGTTCTCACGCTCGGCGCCGCCGAGCGGGCCTGAGCGGCCCGCGCCCCCGAGGTCCGCCAATGCCCGCGAGCGGCCCGAATGTCCGTGAGCAGCCTCGAAAGTCCTCGAGCGCTCTCGCATGTCCGTGAGCGGCCCCGACCTGCCCGATGAGGCGCTTCCGCCGCGCCGCCTCGAGCCGCGGCCGCTCATCGCGCAGATTCCCGCGCTGCTCGCCGCCCACCCGGGCTCGCGCGAGTCGTACCGGAGCCTGCTCGGCCAGGCGCACGAGGAGCTGAAGGCCCGGTTTCTCGCCGAGGAGCCGGTCGAGGAGCTCGTTCGGGCCCGCGCGGCGCTCATCGATGCGGTGCTGCGCCAGGTCTGGAGCGAGCAGCTCGCCGGCCGCGGCCGCTGGGCGCTCGTCGCCGTCGGCGGCTACGGGCGCGGCGAGCTGCACCCCTGCTCGGACATCGATCTGCTGCTGCTCGTCACCGCCCCGCCCGATGCGCCCGAGCGCTCGCAGATCGAGCGCTTCATCGCCTTCCTGTGGGACATCGGCCTCGAGGTGGGCCACAGCGTGCGCACCGTTCGGGAGTGCGTCGAGGAAAGCGCGGCCGACGTGAGCGTCATGACCACGCTGCTCGAGGCGCGGCTGCTCGCGGGCGAGGAGGCTCTCTTCGCGTCCATGCGCGCGGCGCTCGCTCCCGAGCATCTCTGGCCGGTTCGGGAATTCTTCGAGGCGAAGCTGCGCGAGCAGGCCGAGCGGCATTTGAAGGCGAACGACACCGCCTACAACCTCGAGCCGAACGTGAAGACCGGGCCCGGGGGCCTGCGCGACATCCAGACGATCGGCTGGGTCGCCAAGCGACACTTCGGCGCCGACTCGCTCGATGGGCTCGCCGAGCGCGGATTCTTGACGCCGGGGGAGCTGCGCCGCCTCGAGCAGGCGCAGGCGTTCCTGTGGAAGGTGCGGTTCGGGCTGCACATCCTCACGGGGCGGCGCGAGGACCGCCTGCTCTTCGATCACCAGATCCGCCTCGCGCAGACCTTCGGCTACGAGGACGCCTCCTACACGCTCGCCGTCGAGCAGCTCATGCAGCGCTACTACCGCACGGTGATGGACGTGAGCCTGCTCAATGAGCTGCTGCTGCAGCTGTTTCGCGAGGCGATCCTCACCGAGGACGAGCCGCCCCGCCCGCTCAACGCGCGCTTCCAGGTGCGCAACGGCTCGCTCGAGGCGCGCAGCGACGACGTATTCGCGCGTACGCCGTCCGCGCTGCTCGAGCTGTTCGTGCTGCTGCAGCAGAATCCGGACATCAAGGGCGTGCGCGCCTCGACCCTGCGCGCCGTCGCGCGCAGCCTCTGGCTCATCGACGAGGAGTTCCGCCAGAACCCGCGCCACCACCGGCTCTTCATGGAGATCATCCGCGCGCCGGTCGGCGTCACGCACGAGCTGCGCCGCATGAACACCTACGGCGTGCTCGGGCGCTACATCACCGCGTTCGGCCGCATCGTCGGGCGCATGCAGTACGACCTGTTCCACGCGTACACCGTGGACGCGCACACGCTCTTCGTCGTGAGCAACCTGCGCCGGCTCGCCATCCCGCGCTACGACCACGAGCTGCCCGAGTTCTCGCGCATCATGCAGCAGCTGCCGAAGCCGGAGATCGCCTACCTCGCGGCGCTCTTCCACGACATCGCGAAGGGGCGCGGCGGCGATCACTCCGAGCTCGGCTCCGTCGACGCCGAGGCGTTCTGTCTCGAGCAGGGCCTCTCCCGATACGACGCGCGGCTCGTCGCCTGGCTCGTGCGCAATCACCTCGAGCTCTCGATCACGGCGCAGAAGCAGGACATCTCCGACCCGGAGGTCATCAACGCGTTCGCTCACAAGGTGGGCGATGAGACGCACCTCGACTACCTCTACGTCCTCACGTGCGCGGACATCCGCGGCACGAATCCGAAGCTCTGGAACTCCTGGAAGGCCTCGCTCCTTCACGAGTTCTACA
>JASHSR010000402.1 GCA_030038645.1 Gammaproteobacteria bacterium | reverse complement strand
CTACTTCAGCAACCGCGCGCAGAGGTCGAGCAGCGGCCCCGGCAGCACGCCGAGGACGATCACCGCCAGCGCGTTGACCGCGAGCGCCAGCCGGACCGCGGAGCCTCGCCCCGCCGACGGCAGCCCCTCCGGCGGAGCATCGAAGTACATGAGCTTCACGACCCGCAGGTAGTAGAACACCCCGATGACGGAGACGGCCGCGGCGATGATCACGAGCGCGGTGTGGCTCGTCGCCCAGAGCTCCTGGATGATCCGGAGCTTCGCCCAGAAGCCGACGAACGGGGGAACGCCGGCCGTCGAGAACATGAGCGCGAGCATGGCGAGGGCCAGCAGCGGGTCGCGCGCGTAGAGCCCCCTGTAATCGTCGAGCTGCTCGGCCTCGAAGCCCTTGCGGCTCGCGAGCAGGATGACGCCGAACGACCCCAGCACCATCACGATGTACACCAGCGTGTAGTAGAGGGCGGCGCTGTAGCCCGCCGGGGTCCCGGCGACGAAACCGAGCAGGACGAATCCGACGTTGCCGATCGTGGAATAGGCGAGCATGCGCTTGAGATTGGTCTGCACGATCGCGACGACGTTGCCGACGACGAGCGTCAAGACCGAGATGGGAATCAGCATGTCCGTCCACTCGTGCACCGCGCCGTGCAGCCCGTACGTGAGCAGGCGCAGGGCGAGCGCGAAGTACGCGATCTGTGGCACCGAGCTCAGGAACAGCGCCATGCTGGTCGGCGCGCCTTGGTACACGTCGGGCAGCCACATGTGGAACGGCACGGCGCCGAACTTGAAGCAAACCGCCACCACGATGAAGGCAAGACCGAGGACGACGCCCGGTGTGAGGGGGGTCGAGAGCCGCGCCACGAGCTGGTCCAGCTCGAGCGTGCCGGTGAGGCCGTAGACGAGCGACATGCCGTAGAGCAGCACACCCGAGGCGATGCAGCTCAGGACGAAGTACTTCATCGCCGATTCGGCAGCGACGGGGTTGTCGCGGTCGAACGCGATGATGGCGTACACGGACAGCGCGAGCAGCTCGACGCCGATGTACACGGTGAGGAGGCTGTTCGCCGACACCAGCACGAAGATGCCGAGCAGCGCGGTGAGCACGAGCACGTAGTACTCGCCGCGCTCGATGCTCCGCAGCTCCATGTAGGTGCGCGAGTACAGAATCGCGAAGGCGAGGAAGAGGAATCCCGCGAGCTTCAGCACGAACCCGAGCGGATCCTCGACGTACATGCCATCGAAGAGCGTGACGCGCCCGCTCACCTGCCCGAAGGCGACGAGGAGCGCCGCGCCGACGACGAGCGCGAGCAGCGTCAGAGTCGGAGTGAGTCGGGGGTGCCGCTGCCCGGCGAATACGTCCACCATCAGGATCACGCACGCCGCGAACGCGAGATACATCTCGGCGACGGCGGGGGCGACGCTCGCCCAGCTGATCGGATCTGTCATATCGGCGTATCGATCCTGGGCTGTCCTAGAGCGGCATGTGAGTCGCGACGAGTGGCACGTGGCTCGCGACCACCGGCACGTGAGCCGCGACGAGCGGCATGTGAGTCCCGACCACCGGCACATGGGCCGCGACGAGCGGCATGTGGGTCACGACGACCGGCACATGGGCCGCGGCGAGCGGCACGTGGGAGGCGGCCACGGACACCTTCGCCGCGACGACCGGCACCTTCGTCGCGATGGCTTGGCTCACGAGATGGTGCATGGTCGCGCCCATCAGGTTGACGATCGGGCGGGGCCAGATCCCGAAGGCGAACACCGCCGCAGCGAGCACTCCGAGGATCAGGAACTCTCTCCCGTCGAGATCTTTGAGGCCCTCCACGTTCTTGTTGGCGACGGGCCCGAACACCACGCGCTTGACGAGCCACAGGGTGTAGGCGGCGCCGAGGATCAGGGTCACGGCGGCGAAGAACGCGAACCAGAAGCTCGCCTTGAAGCTCGCGAGGATCACCATGAACTCCCCGACGAACCCCGAGGTGATCGGCAAGCCGGCGTTGGCGAGCGCGAAGATCACCATCAGCGTCGCGAACTTCGGCATGGTGTTGACCACGCCTCCGTAGGCGGAGATCTCACGGCTGTGCACGCGGTCGTAAAGCACGCCGACGCACAGGAACAGCGCGCCGGAGACCAGGCCGTGGGAGAGCATCTGGGTGAGCGCTCCCTCCATGCCCATCGCCGCGCCCGAGACGGCGCCCGTGTTGATCACGATCGCGTAGACGACGAACGCGCCGAGCGTGACAAAGCCCATGTGCGAGATCGAGGAGTAGGCGATCAGCTTCTTCATGTCGCTCTGGACCATCGCGACGAAGCCGATGTACACGACCGCGATGAGCGACAGCGCGACGATGAGCAGGTAGAGCTCCCGGCTCGCATCCGGCGTGATCGGCAGGCTGAAGCGCAGCAGGCCGTAGCCGCCCATCTTCAGCATGATTGCCGCGAGGATGACGGAGCCGCCGGTCGGCGCCTCGACGTGCGCGTCGGGCAGCCAGGTGTGCACCGGCCACATGGGGACGTTCACCGCGAAGGCGAGCAGGAACGCGAGGAAGATCCAGCGCTGCTCGCCGAGCGTGAGCGGGAGCGCCTGGAAGCTCGCGATCTCGTAGTTGCCCGCCTTCACGTACAGGTAGATGAGCGCGACGAGCATGAACACCGACCCGAGGAAGGTGTAGAGGAAGAACTTGATCGTCGCGTAGACGCGGCGCGGCCCGCCCCAGATGCCGATGATGAGAAACATCGGGATGAGCATCGCTTCCCAGAAGAAATAAAAGAGCAGCGAGTCGAGCGAGGCGAAGACTCCGATCATCAGGCCTTCCATGATGAGGAAGGCGGCGTAGTACTGCGCCGGCCGGCTGCGGATCACGCGCCATCCGGCGATCACCACCGGAACGGTCATGAAGGCCGTGAGGACGACGAGCGGCAGCGAGATGCCGTCGAGCCCGATGTAGTAGTCGGCGTGAAAGGCGGAGATCCACGGCGCGCGCTCGATGAACTGGAATGCGGCCGTCGTCGTGTCGAAGGCGCTGAGCAGCGGCACGCAAACGAGCAGCGTGACCACCGAGGCGGCGAGCGAGAGCCAGCGGCCGACGACGATCGCACGGTCCCCGAGCGCGAGCACCACGATGCCGGCGAGGATGGGCAGCCAGATCAGGACCGAGATCAGATGGAGACCTTGCATCGCGACCGCCGAGCGCTAAATGGGAAGCAGGAACCAGCCGACGAGCACGACGAGGCCGATGATCATCCAGAAGGCGTAGGAGTACAGGTAGCCGCTCTGGATGAGCCGCAGGACGCCGCCGATGCGGCCGATCGTCGTCGCGGTGCCGTTCACCATCGCGCCGTCGATGACGGCCTGGTCCCCTCCTCTCCATAGGCCGGCGCCGACCAGGCGGGCGCCGGCGGCGATGATGTTCTCGTTGATCCAGTCGAAGTAATACTTCTGCACGAGGAGGCGATGGAGCGGGCCGAGCGCGCGCGCGGCGGCATCGGCGAGCGACGGTCGCCAGAGGAAGAAGATCCACGCAGTGAGGAACCCCGCGACGGCCACCCAGAAGACGGGCGACACGAAGCCGCGCAGCGCGAACATGAGCCACAGCGGCCCGTGCAGGCCGGCCGCCACCTCATGCATCACGTCGTTGCGCGGCAGCACGAGGATCGATCCGTCGAAGTAATGACCGAAGATCACGACGCCCGCCGTGAGGGCGCCGATGACCAGCGAGGGAATGGCAAGCGCGACGAGCGGACCGACGACGACCCACGGCGATTCGTGCGGGGCCGCGCCGTGATCGCCGGACGCCGCGTGATGATCATGCTCCTCGGCGTGCCCCTCCTCCTCCTCGTGGACTTCCGTCTCACGCTCGAAGCTCGGGGTCGCCTCCGCCGGGATGGCGCGCGCCTCCTGCGAACGGAAGCGCTCCGGCCCGTAGAACGTGAGGAAGATCATGCGGAACGTGTAGAGCGCCGTCACGAAGACACCGCAGAGCACGCACCAGTAGGCGTACGTCGCGCCCCAACGGTGCGAGGCGTGCACCGCCTCGATGATCGCGTCCTTGGAATAGTATCCCGAGAAGAACGGGGTGCCGCAGAGCGCGAGCGCGCCGACCCAGAAGGTGGCCGCGGTCCACGGCATGTGCTTCGCGAGGCCGCCCATCTTGCGCATGTCCTGCTCGTGATGCATGCCGATGATCACGGAGCCCGCGGCGAGGAACAGCAGCGCCTTGAAGAACGCATGCGTCATCAGGTGGAAGATGGCGCCGCCGTAGGCCGAGACGCCGAGCGCCGCCGTCATGTAGCCGAGCTGCGAGAGCGTCGAGTACGCGATGACCCGCTTGATGTCGTTGTTCACGACGCCGAGCAGGCCCATGAAGAGCGCCGTGGTGGCCCCGATGACGAGGACGAACGACAGCGCGCCGTCCGAGTACTCGAAAAGGGGCGACATGCGCGCCACCATGAAGATGCCCGCGGTCACCATCGTCGCCGCGTGAATCAGCGCCGAGATCGGCGTCGGGCCTTCCATCGAGTCGGGCAGCCACACGTGCAAGGGCACCTGCGCGGACTTGCCCATCGCGCCGACGAACAGGCAGACGCAGATGAAGGTCATCGCAGGCCACGTGTGCAGCGAGCTGATCGGCAGGGTCTGCGAGGCGATGTGGGGCGCGGCGGCGAAGGCCACGCGGTAATCGAGCGATCCCGTGTAGTGAAGGACCGCCGCGATCCCCAGGATGAAGCCGAAGTCCCCCACCCGGTTGACCAGGAACGCCTTGAGGCTCGCGAAGGTGGCGCTCGGGCGCGTGTACCAGAAGCCGATCAGCAGGTAGGAGATGACGCCGACGCCCTCCCAGCCGAAGAACAGCTGCATGAAGTTGTTCGACATCACGAGCATCAGCATGGAGAAGGTGAAGAGCGAGATATAGGAGAAGAAGCGCTGATAGCCCGGATCGTCGGCCATGTAGCCGATGGTATAGACGTGCACGCAGAGCGACACGAACGCCACCGTCGCGATCATGAGCGCCGTGAGCCGGTCCACGAGGAAGCCGACCTGGATGTGCAGGCCGTCGGTCACGAGCCAGGTATAGACGGTACCGTCGTAGACCGGGACGTGCTCGAAGTAGATCTGGTCGAGCACGTAGAAGGAAAGCGCGCACGAGATGGCGACGCCCGCGATCGTGAGTGTGTGCGCTCCCGCGCGCCCGATCTGCCGGCCGAAGAGGCCCGCGATGACGCCCGCGATGAGCGGCAGGAGCGGAATGGCGAGCAGAACGTGCGGGCTCATGCGCGGCTCACCCCTTGAGCGTATTCAGGTCTTCGACGTTGACGCTGCGCCGCTCGCGGAACAGCACGACGAGGATCGCGAGCCCGATCGCCGACTCCGCCGCCGCGACGGTGAGCACGAAGAACACGAAGATCTGTCCGCGGATGTCGCCCAAGTACCTCGAGAAGGCGATGAAGTTGAAGTTCGCGGCGAGCAGCAGCAGCTCGACGCACATCAGGAGCAGGATGAGGTTCTTGCGGTTGAGGAACACGCCCGCGACGGCGATCGCGAACAGCACACCGGAGAGTCCGAGCAGCTCCGCGAGCGAGATCACGAGCGCTCCTCCGGCTCCATGTGGACGATGCGCACCCGGTCCTGCGCGCGCACGGCGACCTGGCGGCTCACGTCCTGCGCCTTGTAGCCGGGACGGCGGCGCATGGTGAGCGCGATGGCCGCGACGATCGCGACGAGCAGCACTACGGCGGCGAGCTCGAAGGGATAGGCGAACTCCGTGTAGAGCGCGCGCCCGAGCTCGGTCGTGTTGCTATAGCTCTCGGGCTGCGGCAGCGGGCCTCGGGTCACGTCGACTCCGAAGGCGCGCGACACGACGACCCCGACGATCTCGAAGATGACGGCGCCCGCGGTGAGCCAGCCGAGCCACGCGAACCGGGTGAAGCCGCGGCGCAGCTCCTCGAGGTTGATGTCGAGCATCATCACGACGAACAGGAACAGCACCATCACCGCCCCGACGTAGACCAGGACCAGGACGATCGCGAGGAACTCCGCGCCGGCGAGCAACCAGATCGCCGCGCTCGTCACGAAGCACATGACGAGGCCCAGCGCGGAATGCACCGGGTTGCGCGCGACGATGACGCCGAGGGCCGACGCCACCAGGATCGTGGCGAAGACGTAAAAGAGAATCTGAACGAGCATGTCTGGGTCTTCTTGCCGTGCCTTCTTGCCGTGCTCTCTTGCCGGAGTGCCCCTGCCGGCCGCCCTCACCGATAAGGCGCATCCGCCGCCTTGTCGGCGGCGATCATCGCCTCGTAGCGCTCCCCGACGGCGAGCAGCTTGTCCTTCGACATGATGTTCTCGCCCCGGTGCTCCATGTGGTACTCGTGGATGCGCGTGAGGACGATGGCATCGACCGGACAGGCCTCCTCGCAGAAGCCGCAGTAGATGCACTTGAACAGGTCGATGTCGTACCGCGTGGTGCGCCGCGTGCCGTCCTTGGCGACATCCGACTCGATGGTGATGCAGACCGCGGGACACACCGCCTCGCAGAGCTTGCAGGCGATGCAGCGCTCCTCGCCGTTCGGGTAGCGGCGCAAGGCGTGCAGCCCGCGGAAACGCGGCGATTGCGGGGTCTTCTCCTCGGGATAGTTGAGCGTGTACTTGCTCGTGAAGAAGGTCCTGAGCGTGACGGCCATGCCCTTCATCAGCTCCGGCATCAGCAGCGTCTTGAATGGATTGGCGGCCATCAGCGATATCCGGGGGCGTCAGGCCGCATGCCACGGCCCGATGTGATAGTAGGACATCACGCCTTCCGCGGCGATCCACACGAGCGTCACCGGAATCAGCATCTTCCAGCCGAGGCGCATGATCTGGTCGTAGCGGTAGCGGGGGAAAGTCGCGCGGAACCACAGGAACAGGAACAGCGCGAGGAAGATCTTGAGCGCGAGCCACAGGAAGCTCGGCCGACCGAGAATCGTGCCGCCGACGACCGGGTAGCCGTCGAAGGGCGAGAGCCAGCCGCCGAAGAAGAACACCGCGGTGAGCGCGGAGATGAGGATCATGTTCGCGTACTCGGCGAGGAAGAACAGCGCGAACGCCATGCCCGAGTACTCGACGTGGAAGCCGGCGACGATCTCGGATTCGCCCTCGGCCACGTCGAAGGGGGCGCGGTTGGTCTCGGCGACACCCGAGATGAAGTACACCACGAGCAGGGGAAACAGCCACAGCCAGTTCCAGGCGAGCGGGCCGCCGTGCTGTGCGCGCACGATGGTGCTCAGATCGAGGCTCCCCGCGGCCATCAGCACTCCGACGAGCGCGAAGCCCATTGCGATCTCGTAGGCGACGATCTGCGCGGCCGAGCGCATGGCGCCGAGGAAGGCGTACTTGGAGTTCGCCGCCCAGCCCGCGAGGATGATGCCGTACACGCCGGCCGACGTGAGCGAGAGAACGTAGAGCAGTCCCGCGTCGATGTGGGCGATGGTGAGCCGGGGCGAGAGCGGAATCACCGCCCAGGTCGCAAACGCCGGCACGAGCGCGATCGCCGGGGCGAGCCGGAAGAGGATCTTGTTCGAGTTCGTCGGGACGATGACCTCCTTCATCAGCAGCTTGAAGACGTCGGCGAACGGCTGTCCGGCGCCCGGGAGCAGGCCGAAGATCCGCACCCGGTTCGGCCCGCGCCGCAGCTGCATCCAGCCGATGACCTTGCGCTCCCAGAGCGTGAGATAGGCCACGCAGAGAATGAGCACGACCGTGACGACGATGATCCACACCGTCGACCGCGCAATGGCCGGCAGAGCGAGCCAATCCGATGAAAGCGTGGAAAGCACGGTCTCTCGCTACTTCAGTAAATCGACGGCTCGGCGCGCCCCTCGGCGGTGCGCTGCAGCGAGTCGGCGCGACGCACGATGGCGTCCGCCTGGTACATCGGCAGGTCCACGACGCTCGCGGACCCGGTAGCCGCCGCAGCCGGCTCCACTCGGTGCGCGCCTCGGTACGCTCCCGGCGCCGCATCGCCGCAGGTCCGGCGCAGCTCGCCCAGGACCTCTTCGGACGACTGATACTCGAACCCCGGAAGCGCGAGCTCGGTGCCGAGCGCGCGCAGCAGCTTCCAGCCCGGGCGCGACTCGCCGAGCGGCCGCGCGGCGCCCGCGAAGCTCTGCCAAACCCCCTCGAGGTTGACGAACGTGCCGGAGGTCTCGGCGAAGGTGCCGATCGGCAGCAGGATGTGGGCGAGCCGCTGGAGCGGCTCGCCGGCATAGGGCGTGATGCCAACGACGAGCTCCGCGCGCGAGAGGGACTCGAGCGCCTCGGCGCCCCCCCGCGGCTCCGCCCAGGGCTCGACGCCGCCGAAGAGCAGGAGCGCCTTCGCCCCGCCGCGCAGCATCTGCTCGGCCGTGAGCCCAGGATGAGCGACCGGCGCGCCGCCCGCCTCCCGGTGCGGCACGGCGCCGGCGAGGTAGGCCCCCGCCGCATTGCCTCCCTCGGCGAGCACGCCGAGCGTCGCGCCGGTGATCTCCGCGATGGCCGCGGCGAGCGCGCGCAGATCCGCGTACGCGGGATGGCGCAGCGCGAGCGCTCCGAGCCACACGGCCCTGCGCTCTCCCGAGGCGAGGGCGGCGGCCACGGCGCGATGGGCCTCGGTCACCTGCGCGCTGCGAGCGACGCTCGCGACGGCATCCGGCACGGGCCGCCCGGCGCCTTGGCTCGCCGCCGCGAGCACCGCAGCGAGATCGGCGACCTGCCGGGCAGGCGCCGACTCGCAGTACGCGGCGACGGGGAAGTAGTACGTGAGGCGCGCGGGATTGACGAAGGCGATGTGCGCTCCGCGGCGCGCGGCCTTGCGCACGCGATGCGCGAGAATCGGCGCCTCGCGCCGCAGATTCGAGCCGACGACGAGCAGCGCATCGAGCGCGTCGATGTCCGCGATGCGCACCCCGAGGCTCGGAAAGAGCGGGTCCGACTGCTGGTCGCGAAAATCGCGCTGGCGCACGCGGTGATCGATGCTCTGCGAGCCGAGCCCCCGCACGAGCCGTCCGAGCAGGTAGAGCTCCTCGAGCGTGCTGGTGCCGCTTGCGAGCGCGCCGAGGCGGGCGCCCTGCCCGCGCAAGCGCTCGGCCGCCGCCGCGAGCGCGGTGGGCCAATCCACGCGGCTCAAGACTCCGCCCTCGCGGATCATCGGCGCCGTGAGGCGGTCGGAGCTGTAGATGCCCTCGTAGCTGAAGCGGTCCCGGTCGGCGATCCAGGTCTCGTTGATCGCCTCGTTCGGCCGCGGCACGACCCGCATCAGCCGGCCCCGCAGCACGTGGCCGAAGAGATTCGTGCCGGTGCCGTCGTGAGGCGACACGAGCGGATGCGCCGTCATCTCCCAGGCTCGCGCCCGGTAGCGGAACGGCTTGGAGTTCAGGGCGCCGACCGGACAGAGGTCGATGATGTTGCCCGAGAGCTCGTGGTCCACCGTCCGCTCGATGAAGGAGCGCACCGTCTCCTGCTCTCCGCGCCCCATGAGGCCGAGCTCCTGGAAGCCGGCGATCTCCTCGGTGAAGCGCACGCAGCGCGTGCACTGAATACAACGCGTCATGTCCGTCGAGACGAGCGGGCCCAGGTTCTCGTCCTTCACGACGCGCTTGCGCTCGCTGAAGCGCGAGATATCGCGCCCGAAGCCGACGGCGAGGTCCTGCAGCTCGCACTCCCCTCCCTGGTCGCAGATCGGGCAGTCGAGCGGATGATTGATGAGCAGGAACTCCATCGTCGCGCGCTGCGCGTCGGTCGCGCGCTTGGAGTGCGTGAAGATCTTCATGCCCTCGGCGATGGGCGTTGCGCACGCGGGCAGCGGCTTCGGCGCCTTCTCCACCTCGACGAGGCACATCCGGCAGTTCGCGGCGATGGAGAGCTTGTCGTGATAGCAGAAGCGCGGGACGTAGATGTCGTGCGCATCCGTGACGCGGATGATCATCTCTCCCTTGGGCGCCTGCATCGGCACGCCGTTCACTTCAATGTTGACGAGATCGGTCATGCCGCTGCGAGCCCCCGCTCCTCGACGATGCTGCGGCCGCCGTGGTCGATCATGTACTCGAACTCGTGGCGGAAGTGCTTCATGAAGCTCTGCACCGGCCACGCTGCGGCGTCCCCAAACGCACAGATGGTGTGGCCCTCGATGTGATTGGCCACATCGACCAGGAGCCCGAGCTCCTCGCGGCGGCCTTGGCCGGCGAGGATGCGCTTGAGCATGCGGTTGAGCCAGCCGGTGCCCTCGCGGCACGGCGTGCACTGGCCGCACGACTCGGACATGTAGAAGCGCGACACGCGCTCCAGCACGCGCACCATGCAGGTGGTCTCGTCCATGACGATCACGGCCGCGGAGCCTATCCCCGAGCCGGCGGCCTTCACCGAGTCGTAATCCATGTTGGTCTTCAGCATGACTTCCCCGGGCACCACCTGCATGGAGCAGCCACCGGGAATGACGGCCTTGAGCTTGCGTCCTTTCCACACGCCTCCCGCCAGCTCGAGCAGGTCGGCGAAGGGAATGCCCAACGGCAGCTCGAAGTTGCCGGGCTTCGCGACGTGCCCGGACACCGAGAAGATGATGGTGCCGCCGGAGTTCTTCGGGCCGAGCGAGGCGAACCACTCCGGCCCCTTGCGCAGGATCGTCGGCACCGAGGCGTAGCTTTGCGTGTTGTTGATCGTCGTGGGCGCGCCGTAAAGACCGAACGCCGCCGGAAACGGCGGCTTGAAGCGCGGCTTGCCCGGCTTGCCCTCGAGCGACTCGAGAAGCCCGGTCTCCTCTCCGCAGATGTAGGCTCCGGCGCCCACGAACGTGTGCAGGTCGAAGTCGATGCCGGAGCCCTTCAAGTTCTTCCCGAGCAGCCCCGCCGCGTAAGCCTCCTCGAGCGCCGCCTCGAATCGCGGCACCGGCTCGCCGAGAAACTCGCCGCGAATGTAGTTGTAGCCGACCGTGGCGTTCATCGCGTAGCCGCCGATCGCCATGCCCTCGATCAGGGCGTGCGGATTGAACCGGAGGATGTCCCGGTCGTGGCAGGTGCCGGGCTCGCTCTCGTCGGAGTTGCACACGGCGTACTTTTGCACCGGCGAGTTGCGCGGCATGAAGCCCCACTTGACGCCGACCGGGAACGCCGCCCCGCCGCGGCCGCGCAGGCCCGAAGCCTTCACCGCATCGACGATCTGCTCGCGCGGCGGCTTCTCCCGCAGGATCCTCTCCCAAGCGTCGTACCCGCCGATCGTGCGGTAGGTGGCGAGCGTCCAGGGGCGCTCGAGCGCGAGCGGCTCGAACACCGTGAGGTTCATCTTCTCCCGGTAATTTGTCATGGGCTGCGCCCAACTGCTCTCCCGGATCGCGCTACGCGCGACCGAGGGCACATCATGGCGCGAGGCGCGCCGGGAAGAATTGCGCTCATTTCAGCCCGTCCAGGATCGCGTCGGCCTTCTCCGGCGTCAGATGCTCGTGATAGATATGATCGACCATCATCATCGGCGCGCCCGTGCACGCGGCGAGGCATTCCTCCTCCCGCTTGAGGAAGATCCGCCCGTCGGCCGTGCTCTCGCCCTGCCGGATACCGAGCTTGCGCTCCACGTGCGCGACGAGATCCTCCGCGCCGCGCAGCATGCACGAGATGTTCGTGCAGATGCTCACGTGATGGCGCCCGCACGGATGCAGCTCGAACATCGAGTAGAAGGTCGCGACCTCGAAGACCTGCACGGGCGGCAGGCTCAGGTACTCGGCGACCGCCTGCAGCAGCTCGGGGGTGAGATGGCCCTCGTTCTGCTCCTGGGCGGCGCGCAGCGCCGAGAGCACCGCCGAGCGCTGGCGGCCCGGAGGAAATTTCGCGACCCAGTGATCGATCTCCCGGCGGGTGCGCTCGCTCAGCAGCGAGGTCGCCGGTCGATCCGCCGGCGGGCGGCCGTGCTCGCTGAGCGACGAGGTCATCGGTCGACCTCTCCGAAGACGATGTCCTGCGTGCCGATGACCGCCACCACGTCCGCGATCATGTGGCCGCGGACCATCTCGTCGAGCGCGGCGAGATGCGCGAAGCCCGGCGCGCGAACTTTCAGGCGGTACGGCTTGTTCGCGCCGTCGGACACCAGGTACACGCCGAACTCCCCCTTCGGAGCCTCGACGGCGGCGTAAGTCTCCCCCTCCGGCACGCCGTAGCTCTCGGTGAAGAACTTGAAGTGGTGGATCAGGGACTCCATGTCCTCCTTCATCCGCTCGCGGCGCGGCGGGCGGATCTTGCGGTCGTCGATCATCACGGGACCGGGATTGCTCTTCAGCCACTCGACGCACTGGCGAATGATGCGATTCGACTGGCGCATCTCCTCCACCCGCACGAGATAGCGGTCGTAGCAATCGCCGTTCACGCCGACCGGGATGTCGAAGTCCAGGCGGTCGTACACCTCGTACGGCTGCTTCTTGCGCAGATCCCAGACGATGCCCGATCCGCGCAGCATGGGCCCGGAGAAGCCGAGCTGCATCGCGCGCTCCGGCGAGACCACGCCGATGTTGACGGTGCGCTGCTTCCAGATGCGGTTGTCGGTGAGCAGCGCCTCGTAGTCCTCGATGCACTTCGGAAACCGCTCCGTGAACGCCCAGATGAAATCGAGCATCGACCCGGAGCGGGCCTCGTTCAGCCGGTCGACCTCCTTCTGCGAGTGCCACTTCGAGGGCTGGTACTTCGGCATCGAGTCCGGCAGATCCCGGTACACGCCGCCCGGCCGGTAGTACGTCGCGTGCATGCGCGTGCCGGAGACGGCCTCGTACACGTCCATGAGCTCCTCGCGCTCCTTGAAGCAGAGCAGGAACACGGTCATGGCGCCGATGTCGAGGCCGTGGGCGCCGAGCCACATGAGGTGGTTCAGGATGCGGGTGATCTCATCGAACATCACCCGGATGTACTGCGCGCGCTCCGGGGGGGCGATGCCGAGCAGGCGCTCGATCGCGAGCACGTACCCGTGCTCGTTGCACATCATCGAGACGTAGTCGAGCCGGTCCATGTAGCCGATCGACTGGTTGTAGGGCTTCGACTCGGCGAGCTTCTCGGTCGCCCGGTGCAGCAAGCCGATGTGCGGGTCCGCCTTCTGCACCACCTCACCGTCGAGCTCGAGGACGAGACGCAGCACCCCGTGAGCCGCCGGATGCTGCGGCCCGAAGTTCATCGTATAGTTGCGGATCTCCGTGATCCCTGCCGCGGAGACGTCGTTCATGAGCGTGGCACCGGATCGTTCATGAGCGCTGCGTCGGCTCCTCTTTGAGCGCCGGGTTGTAGCGGTTGTCCTCGCGAATCACCTTCGGGACGAGCACGCGCGGCTCGATGCTCACCGGCTGGTAGACGACGCGGCGCTTCTCCGGGTCGTAGCGCACCTCGACGTTGCCGATGAGCGGGAAATCCTTGCGGAACGGATGGCCGACGAAGCCGTAATCGGTGAGGATGCGGCGCAGGTCGGGATGGCCCCGGAAGAGAATCCCGAAGAGATCGAACGCCTCGCGCTCGAACCAGTTCGCCGAGGCCCAGATGTCCGTGACCGAGTCCACGACCGGCTCCGCGTCGCTCTCGCACCGGACGCGCAGCCGCAGGCGCTCGTTGTGCGTGATGGAGAGCAGCTGGTAGGCGACCGCGAAGCGCGCGCCGCCGGCGGGCGCAGGCGGGACCAGCTCCTCTTGCCGCAGGCGGGCCCGGCTGAAGCCCGTCCGCGTGGCGGCCTCGGTCTGCCACTGGTCCTTGCGGAATTCCAGATAGTCGACGCCCGCGAGGTCCATCAGCATCTCGAAACGCAGCTCCGGCGCATCGCGGAGCGTCGTACAAACGGCGAGCAGCGCCTGCGGCTCCACCTCGTACGCGAGCTCGCTTGCGAGGGACGGCGCGCGCGCCACGCGCCCCTCGAGGCACGCTTGAACCTTCTGCGCCAGCGCTTCGATGTGCCCGGCGGCTGTCATGGGCCGTGCCCGCCTTTGCTCACGATGGTCCGCATCCTCCACTACCGCGCGATCGTGCTGGTACGCTGGATCTTCTTCTGCAGCTGAATGATCCCGTATACCAGCGCCTCGGCCGTCGGCGGGCAGCCGGGAACATAGACGTCGACCGGCACGATGCGATCGCAGCCGCGCACCACCGAGTAAGAGTAGTGGTAGTAGCCGCCGCCGTTCGCGCAGGAGCCCATCGAGATGACCCAGCGGGGCTCGGCCATCTGGTCGTACACCTTGCGCAGCGCCGGCGCCATCTTGTTGACCAGCGTCCCGGCGACGATCATCACGTCGGACTGGCGCGGACTCGGGCGAAAGACCACGCCGAAGCGGTCGAGGTCGTAGCGGGAGGCGCCCGCGTGCATCATCTCCACCGCGCAGCACGCGAGCCCGAAGGTCATGGGCCACAACGAGCCCGTCCGCGCCCAGTTGACGAGATTATCGACCTTGGTAGTGAGGAATCCGCGCTGTGCAAAGCCCTCGGGAGCGTCCGGCTCTAATCCCACTCGAGAGCTCCTTTCTTCCATTCGTAGACGAACCCCACGGTGAGGATCGCGAGGAAGATCCCCATGGCGATGAGCCCGAAGAGGCCGATCTTCGTGAGCGCCACGGCCCAGGGGAAGAGGAACGCGATCTCGAGGTCGAAGACGATGAACAGAATCGCGACGAGGTAGTAGCGGACATCGAAGCGCGTGCGCGTGTCCTCGAAGGGCTCGAAGCCGCATTCGTAGGGCGAGAGCTTGTCCCGGTCGGAGTGATGGCGGGAGAAATACCGGCCGAGGCTCGTGCCGAGCAGCAGCAGCAGCGCCGCAAGCGCCGCGGCGATGACCAGAAAGATCAGGACCGGCAGGTAGTTCGCAGGCATCCGTATATTCTATATTATTTTCGTGCGCGCGGTCGCGCGGCGGCCCGCGAGCATTTGGTCGCAGGCGATGCGAGATTGGCGCACGCCGCGCGAGATCGGCCGCAGGCTGCGCGAGATCGGCCGCACCCCGCGCGAGATCGACCGCAGGCCGTGTGAGATCGGCCGCAGGCCATGAGAAACCTTGAACTCTGGTGCCGACGGTCGGATTCGAACCGACACGGCTCGCGCCGCTAGCCCCTCAAGCTAGTGTGTCTACCAATTCCACCACGTCGGCGTGTGATTGATCATTTCCCCGGCGGCGCAGGCGCCGGGACGGTGCCGGATGCGGGCGCAAGCGGCGTCGCTCCACTCTGCGGGGATCCGTTCTGCGCCGGCGCCGCGGCCGGCCCGCTCTGCGACGCACCCCGCGCCGCGCCCGACCCTGTCGCGCTCGGCCCCGCATTCGACGCCGCGCTCGACCCACCGTTCGTCCCCGCGGCGCTCGAGCCCGCCGAGGGCGTGGCCGGCAACGGGGCACCCGCCGGATTCGTGGGCTGAGGCGCGACCTGCCCGGCGGTGTCGAAGATCGTCTTGGGCGCCGTCGTGCGCTCGCCGACGTAGGCGAGCGCGAGGCTGTTCAGCATGAACACGGCGGTAAAGATCGCCGTGGCCCGCGAGAGCGCCGTGCCCGCGCCGCGCGCGCCGAACACGGTGCCCGACGCTCCGGCTCCGAAGCCCGCTCCGGCCTCGGCGCCCTTGCCGCGCTGAAGCAGCACGAGCGCGATGATCGCGAGCGCGCTGAAAAACTGCACGAAAGTTAATGCGATATGCAACATAGCATTCGAGCGAGAGCGGACCGGTCAGCGGCGGGCGGCCGCCAGGATCGCCAGAAACTCGTCGGCCTTCAGCGAGGCGCCGCCGATCAGGCCTCCGTCCACGTCGGGCTGCGTGAACAGCTCCCCGGCATTGCCCGCCTTGACGCTGCCGCCGTACAGGATACGTGCCTCGGCGGCAATTTTAGCATTTCGCGCGCCGATGCGGCCACGGATGAACCGGTGCACCTCCTCGGCCTGCTCGGGCGTCGCGTTGTGGCCGGTGCCGATCGCCCAGCACGGCTCGTACGCGACGACCGCGCGGGCGAACGCCTCGACGCCGCAGAGCTCCAGCGCGGCATCGAGCTGGCGCGAGACGACCTCGTGCGTGCGGCCCGCCTCGCGCTCCGAGAGCTGCTCCCCGACGCACAGAATCGGAATCAGGCCCTTCGCCTGCGCAGCCGCGAACTTGCGCGCGACGAGCGGATCGTCCTCGCCATACCCCATGCGCCGCTCCGAATGGCCGACGATGACATAGCCGCAGCCCACATCCTTCAGCATCGCCGCCGAGACCTCGCCCGTGTAGGCGCCCTGCCCCTCGGCGCACACGTCCTGCGCTCCGAGCGCGACGGGAATCTCCGCATCGCGCACCAGCCGCGCGACCTCCTGCAGATATACGAAGGGCGGGCACACGACGCATTCCGCCTGGGGCGTCGACGGAAATTGCGCGGCAATCGCCTCGATGAGGCTCGCGTTCTCGGCGCGCGAGCCGTGCATCTTCCAGTTCCCCGCGACGATGGAGGTCCGACTCATCCGCTGTGCCGCCAGCCCACGAAAATCGCGGGATGATAGCCGCTTTTCCCGGCCCGCGCCCACCGCGCCTTGTATCGGCGTGTATCCGCGTCAGCCGGCCTCGGCGCGGACGATATCCGCGAGCTCGGTCGCATAGGCCTGGGTCGCCTGCTCGTCTCGGCCCTCGACCATCACGCGGATCACGGGCTCGGTGCCGGACGGCCGCAGCACGACGCGGCCCTCGTTCGCCAGGCGAGACTCGATACGCCTCACGGCCTCGCCGACGCGGGGGGCGCTCTTCGGGTCGAAGCGCTTGGCCACCTTCACGTTGAGCAGCACCTGCGGGAACTTGGGCATCCCGGCGGCGAGCTCGGCGAGGGTCTGGCCGGTCTGCTTCACCACGGCGAGCACCTGCAGCGCGCTCACGAGCGCATCGCCGGTCGTGGTCTTGTCGAGCAGGACGATGTGGCCTGACGTCTCACCGCCGAGCGTGCCGCCCGACTCGCGCATGAGGCCGAGCACATACCGGTCCCCGACGGGCGCGCGCAGGAACTCGATGCCCTCCTCGCGCAGCGCGAGCTCGAGGCCGAAGTTGCTCATCACCGTGCCGACCACGGGCCCGCGCAGCGTGCCGTCGCGCTTGCGCGCGCGCGCCATGACGTAGAGCAGCTGATCGCCGTCGAGCACCCGTCCGAGATGATCGACCATGACGAGCCGATCGCCGTCGCCGTCCACCGCGATGCCGATCCCGGCCCGCACGCCGGGCACGGTGAGCTGCAGGAGGTCCGGCGCGAGCGAGCCGCACCCGTCGTTGATGTTGCGGCCGTTCGGGGAGCAGCCGATCGGCACGATCTCCGCGCCGAGATCGGCGAGCAGCCGCGGGCCGACCTTGTAGCAGGCGCCGTTCGCGCAATCGACGACGATCTTGAGCCCCTCGAGGCTCATGCCGGACGGCAGCGTCGATGCGCAGAACTCCTGGTATCGCACGCGCGACTTGTCGACTCGCGTGGCGCGCCCGAGCTCGCGCGACGCGCGCGTCACCGGTCCCCGCTCGAGCTCCGTCTCGATGCGCTCCTCGAGCTCATCGGAGAGCTTCCCGCCGCTCGCGTCGAAGAACTTGATGCCGTTATCGTCGTACGGGTTGTGAGAGGCGCTGATGACGACGCCGAAGGAGCACTCGAAGCGGCGCGTGAGATAGGCGATGCCCGGCGTGGGCAACGGCCCGATGAGCATGACATCGACGCCCGCGGCGACGAATCCGGCCTCGAGCGCGGACTCGAACATGTAGCCGGACACCCGCGTGTCCTTGCCGATGAGCACCCGTCCGCCTCCGGGCGCGAGGACGCGAGCCGCGGCGCTCGCGAGATTGAGCGCGAAGTCGACGGTCATCGGGTGCTCGCCGACGCGGCCTCGGACACCGTCTGTCCCAAAATATCGACGACTCATTTGAGCTTCTCGCAAGCAACCCTCCCTGGTGCGGGATGCCGGCCCGTCCATCCTGGCCGGGCGTTCGTCGCTCGCGCGACGAACCCATCTGTCCCAAAATATCGACGAGGCATCTACGCTCCTCTTACCGCGACCGCGACTCTGACCGCATCGAGCGTCGCGGCGACGTCGTGTGCCCGAACGATACACGCGCCCTGAAGAACGGCAATGGCGGCGAGCGCGAGGCTTCCCGGCAGCCGCTCGGCGGCCAGCCTGTCGCTCGGGGTCCTGCCGCCTGAGACCCGTCCGGTCAGGCTCGCCACCATCGACTTGCGCGAGAGGCCCACCACGACCGGAATGCCGCTTGCCGCGAGCTCGGGCAGCCGCCGCAACAGCTCGAGATTGTGCGCGAGGGTCTTGCCGAATCCGAAGCCGGGATCGATCGCGATGCGCTCGGCCGGCACGCCCGCCGCCCCGCAAGCCTGCGCGCGCCCGAGCAGAAGCGCCTTGACCTCGCTCACAACATCCGCGTAGGTCGGATTGCGCTGCATCGTCGCGGGCTCCCCCTGCATGTGCATGAGACACACGGCACAGGCGCTCGCCGCGGCCGCGGCAAGCGCGCCCGGCGCGGTGAGCGCCCGCACGTCGTTGATGAGCCCGGCCCCGGCCGCGGCGGCGGCGCGCATCACCTCGGGCTTGCTGGTATCGACGGAGATCACCGCCGCCGTGCGGCCCGCGAGCCGCTCGATCACCGGAACGACCCGGTCGAGCTCCTCGGCGGCGGAAACGGGGGACGCGCCCGGCTGCGTGGACTCCCCGCCCACGTCAATGATCGCGGCTCCCTCCTCCACCATCCGCAAAGCGTGCTCGACCGCCCGGTCCGGCTCCGTGAATCGGCCGCCGTCGGAGAACGAGTCGGGCGTCACGTTGAGGATGCCCATGACGAGCGGCGCCGAGAGATCCAGCGTCCGGCCGGCACACCGGAGCACCCGCCCGAACGCCGGCACGTGGCCCTTCTTATCGGCGCGCCTTGCGCGCCGTTACATGCCCCCGGTCGCGCGCAGCGCGATCCGGGTTGGACCCTGGCCGCGGGCCATGATCAATGTTGGCCGGCGGGGGTGCCGAGGGGTGGGGCGGCCGGCTGGTCGGTCGCCGGCTTGGTCGGCGGCGGCGGCGGCTTGTCGATGAGCGCATCGTCCCAGCCGCTCGGCGGCCGCGGCGGCCGCCCGGCCATGATGTCCTTCAGCTGCTGCTCATCGATCGTCTCGTACTTGATGAGCGTCTCGGCCATGAGGTGCAGCTTGTCGAGCGAGCTCGTGAGGATCTGCCGCGCGCGCTGGTAGTTGTTCTCGATCACGCGGCGCACCTCCTCGTCGATCGCGTGCGCCGTGCCGTCGGACACCTGCTTGTGCTGCGTCACGCTGCGGCCGAGGAAGACCTCTCCGGTCTCCTCGGAGTACGTGAGCGGCCCGAGCTTGTCCGAGAGCCCCCACTTCGTGACCATGTTGCGCGCGAGCTCCGTCGCGCGCTCGATATCGTTCGACGCGCCGGTCGTCACGGCGTCGACGCCGTAGATGAGCTCCTCGGCGATGCGGCCGCCGAACAGCGTGGTGATCGCGCTCTCGATGCGGCGCTTCGACATGCTGTAGCGATCCTGCTCCGGCAGGAACTGCGTGACGCCGAGCGCGCGGCCGCGCGGGATGATCGTCACCTTGTACACCGGATCGTGCTCCGGAACGCTCATGCCGACGATGGCGTGACCGGCCTCGTGATAGGCCGTCATGCGCTTCTCCTCCTCGGTCATGACCATCGAGCGCCGCTCCGTGCCCATCATGATCTTGTCCTTCGCCCGCTCGAACTCCTCCATGCTGACGACGCGCTTGTTCGCGCGGGCGGCGAACAGGGCCGCCTCGTTCACGAGATTCATGAGGTCCGCGCCGGAGAAG
>JASHSR010000401.1 GCA_030038645.1 Gammaproteobacteria bacterium | reverse complement strand
GCGGGTGCGCGAGCCGCGCCGCCGCAGGCCACACCCTCGCTCGAGGCCACGCGCGGCGAGCCGCGGTCCACGGCGTCCGCGGCCGAGGCTCCGCCCGCGGGTGCACTGAGCGCCGCCGAGGTGTTCAACAAGCTGCACGAGCTGGCGTTCGATACGACGCCGCTCGCGCCGCCCGTCCCTGCAGCTTACGAGGCGTTCGCTCCCCGCGTGCGCGCGGTGCTCGAGACGGTCGCCACCGAGCTGCGTCATGCGCCGCGCCGGCCACTCTTGCTCCCGCAGCTACTCCGCGCCATGCGCAACGACGAGGTGTCGCGGCGCGATCTCGCAAAGATCATCGCGCGCGATCCCGCCCTCGCGGGAAACCTGCTGAAGCTCGCCAACAGCTCCTTCTACCGGATCAGCGAGCGGCCCGTGGAAAGCATCGATCGCGCGGTAGCGCTGCTCGGGACCGACGGCATACGGTCCCTCGTCGCGACCGCGCTCGTGCAGCCGGTGTTCCACCTCTCGAAACAGGAGTTTCCACACTTTCCGGAAGTGGTCTGGGAGCACACCTTCCGCGCGGCCACGGCGGCCGAGGCGCATGCGGCCATCGTCGAGGACACGGATCCCTTCGCCGCCCAGCTGCTCGGGCTCACGATGGGCTTGGGCGCGATCGTCGTCTTTCGCGTCGCGCTCGAGCAGTACGCGGCGTATCCGGGAAGCAGGCCCGCCCCCGCGGTGATCGCCGCGCTGCTCGATGCACACGCGGCCGCCGTCGCGCGCCGCATCGCGGCGAGCTGGGAGCTTTCCGATCGCATCCTCACCGCGCTCGAGGACCAGGTCTCCGCAGGGGAGGCGCGCGAGCGAACGTCCCTCGGCCGATCGCTTTACTTCGGGCGCTTGATCGGAGCCCTCGCCGTGCTGCAATCGAACAAGAAAGTTGGCGATGAGGCAGCCAAGGCCTCGATCCTCGCAAGCGGCGCCACGGGATTCCAGTTCGAGCGCATCTGGGTCCGCCTCACCGGCAATGCGGCCGCCCGCGCGGAGCGCCGGCCGGACCCGCCGCGCTCGGGGCGGGACATCGGACGACCGGCCCGCTGACGCTGCCGCACGAACGCCACGGCGCGGACACGCCGCCGCATGGACGTCAACGGTCCCCGCCAGGGTTCAGCTCAGCCAGGCCCCGCCCGCCGCAGGACTCGACCCAGCCGCTGCAGGACCGGCCCGTCCCGGCGCTTGTCATCCGAAATCGCGACCATACGTTCAGGAAGCCATGAGAACAGTAACCTGCGTCAACGCCGGTACTCGGCTCGCCGCGGAGAATGTGGCGAGTCGGCGGCCCAGTCCAAGCTTGAACGCTGGAGGAGCCGGGAGGTCCAACTCGACAGGTCGTCATGCCGCACGGGCTTTGAGCCTCACGCCGGGGACGGAGTCTCTATGAGCACCCAGCTAGCCAGATTTGCGAAAGTGGCCGGCATTCTCGCCGCAACGGCGGCGCTGGCTTCGCCGGCTCTCGTCAACGCGGCGTCCGGTCACGGCTTCGGCGGAGGCGGGCACGCCCACTTCGCAGCTCGGAGCGTCGGCCACGCCTATGCCGGACACGCCTATGGGGGGCGTGCCTATGCGGGACGCGCATATTCCGGACACGGCTACACCGCCCACGCGTATGCCGCGCCGCGGTACACCGCCCGCTATGCGGGCTCCCGCGCGTGGGTCGGCCGCTCTTATTTCGGCGCGCGCGCTTGGGGCTATCGCCCGGGCTGGGCCGGGGGCTGGTGGCGCGGCTATTACTGGCCGGCTGCCTATTACGGGTGGGCGTACCCGTGGTTCCTCGCGGCGCTGCCTATCGGCTACGCGACGTACTGGTGGGCTGGCATTCCGTACTACTACGTCAACAGCGTCTACTATGTTTGGAATCCCGGGGATGACGGCTATGTCGTGACCAATCCGCCGCCGGTCGAGGATCAGAGCGCTCCTCCTCCCGCCGTGGCGGACAGCGGAGACGATTACAGTCCTCCTCCGGCCGACGCCGCTCCTGCGGAGAGCCCGCCTCCGGCCGATGCCCCGCCGCCTCCGAGCAGCGCGCCGCCCGATGACGTGTACATGTACCCGATGAACGGCCAATCCGCTCAGCAGCAGGCGACCGATCGTTCCGAGTGCAACAGCTGGGCGGAGCAGCAGACCGGCTTCGATCCGACTCAGCCCGCCTCATCGTCCTCCGGGAACGCGTACAACTATCACCGAGCCTTGGTGGCCTGCCTGCAAGGGCGCGGGTACAGCGTCAATTAGATTCGGATCGACCGCGTTCGGATCGAGCAGCTCGATCGCAACGCTGCGGTGACCCGCCATCCGGCGGTCACCGCGATCGGCGTACTCTCCTCAGAGCACTCGATACATCCACAGCGTGACCGAGCTCGGTCGACGAGCGCCGGTGCAGAGAAAGAGGCTCCGGTTGAGCCATTCGTACTGGCCCGCCGGCGCCGAGAACGTCGGGCTCGCTCGAAAGTAATACGACCCGGGGTCTACGTCTTCTCCGGCGGCGAGCCGGCTCATCACTTCCTCGGGCCCATGACGCAAGCCGCGGTTGCTCACTTGGATCCGCACGCCGTCGTCGGTGCGGAGCAGATACTGCGCCTCGAGGATGGTAACCCCGTCCGCACGCACATATTGCCAGTCCGCTCCGCCAGGCAAGATCACCCCGCGCATCGTGGGGCCGGCGAACACTCCTCCACTGATCGGGATCACGCGTCTCGTACCCTCCGGAGTCGGACCCACGAGGATCGGCGCGTCCAACGTCGCGTGCGCTTCCAGAAGCAGCTCGAGATCGGGTTTCACGGCGTATGCTCCGGCCGCGGAAAGCCGAGCCGCGGCGCCGCTCGTGGGCGTTGCCGGCCCGGAGGGCCGCTCGTAGAATGACGCAGGGCGCGGGTGTAGTTCAATGGCAGAACTGCAGCTTCCCAAGCTGCTAACGTGGGTTCGATTCCCATCACCCGCTCCATCAGAGTTTTCGATGCCAGCGCACGTCAGCGCACGAAATTGATTGTAAGTCGCTGATTCTTGCTGCCGCCCTGGCTTTTCGTCCGCTGTTGGCAGCGCGCTGCGGCGCTGACAACCCGGCTGGGAATTGTCGCACTTGGTAGTCGCGGAGTTACGCGCATGCTTTCCAAAGGCGCGAGGGTAGCGTTGCTGTCTGCAGTATCGATGACGGTCTGCGGAAGCATTCGCGTCGCAATGGCTCAGGAGAGTGCTCGAGCATCCTCCGCCGCAACGGCGAGTCCATATGCTCCAACGGCTACCGCCTCCCTGCCAGTCTTCTACGATCGCGCGCTGGCCGCACAGGGATTTCCCAATCCGTTGGTAAAAGCGCGGATTGCAGGCCACGAAGGCATATTCATCGTCGATACTGGCGGCGCGAACGTATTGGCGAAATGGTATGCGGACGCTGCGGGCATCCCAAGTGTAAGTACTGGCTCATTGGCGAATGATATGAGCGGTAAAACGGCTACTGAACGGCTCGCGCACCGAGTTCAAGGTCACTGGAGTGATGGTCAACGGTTCACCCTGAACGAAGCGGTCGTCATCGCATTCCCGCCCTATTTCAAGTCGCTGCATCTTGCCGGCTCGGTATCACCGCGACTATTGGCGCCGGCCGGCACGGCCGCCGTGCTGGACCTGAGAACCCCTTCCATCCATTTCATGCCGTTTGCACGCGCGCTGTCTGATCTGCGACGTTCGGGAGCGCGGACGGTTCCACCTGACCTGGCTGAGCCATGCCGGAATTCGGACACAGAGCTCGCGAGCAGAGTGTATTTGGCTCCGGTAAAGTCTTCGGGCATTACGGAGCTGATGCAAGTCGATACCGGTGCGACCGGGACGAGCTTCTCCGAGCGTTCGAAGATTGCGAAAGCCATCGAAAGCCGAAGCCAGATTGGCCCACTCTCCGAGGG
>JASHSR010000400.1 GCA_030038645.1 Gammaproteobacteria bacterium | reverse complement strand
CCGTCATGCCGCCCTGCGGCTGCACCGGGATCCGGCGCTCGTTGCAATAGCCGAGGATGGCCGAGACCTGCTGCGTGCTGCGCGGGTAGGCGAGCGCGAGAATCTCGACGGCGGGGTCTCCTTGAACGCACAGGTCCCGCGTATGGCGAGCGACGTTGCGCGCGTCGGGCTCGACGACGATGTCGGCCCCCACCCGCTGCGCCAGCTCCGAAACGATGGTGTTCTGCACGGCCGCGCTCCCCCTATGAGTCCTGAGGCATGCCGATTGTCCCACAGCGCCCGCGTGTCGGGCTCCCCCGCGAAGCTCGCGGCTGAAGCGCCGCCGCGCCGGCGGATTTCCCGCCTGCGCCGGGAGTACGTCACAGTCCAGCCTGCATCACATTTCGTAACGCCGTCGCCGGTTTGCAACATCGACCGCTGCGGCGGGCTAGCGTAATCTACAGGTACGCAAGAGGGTGCCGGTGTCAGAGGGCATGCGAGGCAGGACTTGAGCAGAGGTCGCTGGGAGCGTTCGGGGCACTGGCAGCGGATCGCGTTGGGCCTCCTCGCGTGCGCCGCGCTCGCGGCGTGCCAGTCGAGCACGGATTTGTCGACTGCCGCCAACGTGCCCGCGCAGTACTCGCACGTGTGGGTCACTCTCGAGCAGGTCGCATTCAACACCAGTGCGACCGCGGGCCCGACCGACAGCGGCTGGCAGCAATTCACGCTGTCCTCGCCGCAAACCATCGACCTCACGACGGTCACCAACGGCACGCTCGCGGAATTCGCGAACAGCCTGTCCCTGCCGACCGGAACCTACAATCAAATGCGCCTCGTGCTCGCGGACTCGAACGCCGCGCTCACGAGCTCGGCGCAGAGCGCGGGCGCGCTCTACAACGACGAGGTGGACACGACGAGCGGCAGCGGCACGCTCGAGCGCCTGCCGCTCGCCGTGCCGAACGCCGCGCAAGGCATCACGTTCACGATCAATCTGACCGTCCCGCGCGCGCAGCAGGCCGCGCTCGCCGCGTTCGCCTGCGGACAGGGCTCCTCCTCGGAGCTCGCGGGCCTCGGGGCGGACACCGGCACCACGAGCACGTGCGAGTACGGGACGCAGACGGCCTCGGAGTGCACGGCCGGCACCATTTACGACTCGCTCATCGGCACGTGCATTGCGTTCGGCAACACGACGGATACGCTCACCGGCACGAGCACTACGTCGTCCTCGTGCGCGTACGGCACGACCTACGATTCGACGACGGGTGCGTGCATCAGCACCGGCACCACGACCTCGGCGGAATGCTCGTACAACCAGGTCTACGACCCGACGACCGGCACGTGTACGTCCTCGGGAGTCGGCTCGGCGGAGACGACCTCGGCCGCCATCAACTTCGACGCCTCGCGGGATCTGGTCCCGTACACGATCAGCGGCCAATCCGGCTTCGTGCTGATCCCGCATCTCATCGGATACAACCTGGCGCAGGTCGGAACGATCGAGGGGCAAGTCGACATCTCGGGGCTTCCCTCGACGGCCGGCGGCGTCGAGGTCAGCGCGGAGGCGCCGAGCAGCGACGGCACGCGGCAGGTCATCGTCGAGAGCACACCGCTCCAGTCGAACGGCGACTTCGTGCTGTATCCGCTGCCGTGCAGCACCACAACGACCAGCAGCACGAGCAGCAGCAGTAGCAGCAGCAGTACCTCGGCCAGCTGCGGCACCTCGACGCAGTATTACGATCTGGTGATCCACGGACCGGGCATCGCGACGGTCATCGTTCAGCAGGTGCCGGTGACGGCGGGTCCTCCCGCTTCCGCGACGGCTCTGTCGCTGGACGTAACGCTGACCGCGGCCACCTCTTACACGGCCGATCTCTCCTCGGCGGTATCGCCACCGGGGGCGTGGATCGGCTTCTACCAAACGCTGCCGAGCTCCAGCACCGTCACCGTGCCCTACCTGATCGAGGCCCGGCCCATCGATCCGTTCACCGGTACGTTCGACACTGCGCAGTCGCTCTCCCAAGGCAGTCCGCAGTACGAGGTCTACTCCTCGGGCGGAGCTACGCTCACGAGCTTCGTGCCTGAGGAAGGGGCGATGACCTATTCCGTCGGAGCGACGGCCCCGTTGTACGGCAACGGCCCGCTGAGCACGACCGTCGCGCCTCCGTCCGGCTCGGGCCCTGCAACGTTCACGGTGGCCCCCATCCCGCTCCCGAGCGGCACGACGGCCGAGACCGTCTCCGGAACGGTGGCGGTCAGCTCGCCCGGAAAGTACGACAAGGGCGAGCTCCTTCTGACGCAGGATGGCGCGCTCATCGCCGTGAGCCCGCTCGACGCCTATCTCGGCGAATCCTCATCCGGCAATGTCACGCTGTTCACGTCGGTGCCCGGCGGCACCGCGACGAGTGTCTACTACGCCGAGGCGTGGGTGTGGAGCTCCTCCGACCCGGCGAGCTCGCTCGCCAGAGAGCCGCAGTCCGCGCCGATCGATCTCACCTCGGGCAGCGCGAGCGGCGTCGCCATCACGATCGATTGAGCGGCATCATGCCGCGGCGCGAGCGGGCCGACCCGTCACGGCATCATGCCGCCGCGAACGCGCCGATCCGTCACGTCCCCTTTCGTCTGTCGCAGCCGACCGCTAATCTGCGTGCTCCGGGCTGATTCGCAGCCGCACACCGCGCGTCCCTGGAGATGCCCATGGGCACGTTCTACAACTATTTCTTCTCCTGCATCTGGCTGGCCTGGATCATCACCTGGTTCGTGTTCGCCCATAACGTGAAGGAAAACGTTCGCCGCGAGTCCCCGATTCCACGGCTGTTGAACGTCGCTCTGCTCATCGTCGCCGCGGCGCTGTTCTGGGCGCCGCGCCTTCCGGTTCCGGTCCTGATGAGGCGCTTCCTGCCGGGGTCCCAATGGCAGCTGTGGGCGGGGGTCGGTGCGATATTGACCCTCGCCGGCCTGCTCTTCACCGTGTGGGCGCGCATACACCTCGGCCGCAACTGGAGCGGCGTCATCACCATCAAGGCGAATCACGAGCTGATCACCACGGGGCCGTACGGCCTCGTCCGCCATCCCATTTACTCGGGCCTCGAGCTGGCCTTCATCGGCACGGCGCTCGCGCTCGGGCAGTGGCGTGGTGTTCTCGCCGCGGTGCTGGCCTTCATCGCCATCCTGCATCGGGTCGTCGTCGAGGATCGCTGGATGCGCGGTGAGTTCGGCGAGGCCTATGACGCCTACGCCCGGCGCGTACGCGCGTTGGTGCCCGGCCTGTTATGACCGCCTCGTAGGCCTGGCGTCGCGTGGTAGGACCGCGCGCCGGTGTCCGAGCTTCAGTACCCGAGCCTCAGTGAAAATCCCGCGAGCTTGCGGCGAGTCCCGCCGCAAGCTCGGACCGGTCGATCAGCCGTTGCGCCACGACGTGCATGATCTCACCCTGCCGCTGCAGCCTGCCGCGCACCTCGAGCAGCCGCGACTCGACGAGCGGACGGCGCTGCGACTCTCCCACCTTCCGCCAGACGATGAGATTCACCTGACCGGTCTCATCTTCCAAGGTCATGAAGATCACGCCCTTCGCGCTCGCGGGATGCTGGCGCAGGAGCACGATGCCGGCGGTTCGCACGAGCCTGCCATCCGGCAGCGCCGACAGCTCGGCTGCGCTCAGGATCCGCTCGCGGCGCAGGCGCTCGCGTAGTAGCGCCATCGGATGGCGCCCGAGGGTCAGCCCGACGGAGGCGTAATCCGCCTCGATGCTCTCCCGCTCCGTCGGCGCCGTGAGCATCGGCCGGCCTTCGGCGAGCGGCCGGTCCTCCGCGAGCACCCGGTCCTCTGCGACGGGCCAGCTCTCCGTGACCAGCCGGCGCTCCGTGGGCGGTCGGCGCTCGAGCGCAAGCGGCCGCTCGGCTCCCGCGACTTCCCAGAAGGCGAGATGGCGGTTGCCGCTCAAAGGCGCGAGCGCGCCAGCTGCGGCGAGCGCCTCGAGATCGCCTCGATCGAGCGCGGCGCGGCGCGCGAGATCCTGGACGCTCGCGAAGGGACGCTCGGCTCGCGCCGCCGCGATGCGCTCCGCCGCCGCCTGGGAGAGCGACTTCACCAATCTCAGCCCCAGGCGCAGGGCGGGCTGACATGGAGAGGACGCGGCGTCGAGATCACGAGTCCTCGGCGAGGCGTCCGCGTGCCTCCGCAGCCCGCCGCGAGGCGCCGGATGGTCAGGCGCCGGGTTGTGAGGCGCTGGGCCGCAAGGCTCGAGGGTGCAGTCCCACTCGCTCGCATCGACGCGGACGGGCCGCACCTCGACTCCATGCTCCCGCGCATCGCGCACCAGCTGCGCCGGCGCATAGAAGCCCATCGGCTGGCTGTTGAGCAGCGCGCACGTGAACACCGCCGGCTCGTGATACTTGAGCCACGCCGAGTCGTAGACGAGCAAGGCGAAGCTGCAGGCGTGAGAGTTGTGAACGACCATATTGTTCGCCAGGAAATTGTGGTCGCCCTCGATCCGCAGGTCATATGTCGGCTGTTCGCCCGAGGCTTCGATCTCCACCACCTTGTCCCAATAGATATCCGACTCCGAAAGACGCGAGAGGACGGATGAATGCAGCACCGCAGCAAGGCGTCGAATGACATCACGTTCCCGCCGAATGAGACGACGAGCCTCCGCCGGAATGATGTCGCGCGACATACGGGCATTTCGATGTACAGCAAGCGCTCGAGACTGCTCGCGCTTCCTGGGATCCAGGAAACGGCGTCCTATGAGTTTCCAGAATCGCCGGAGCGGTTCCTCACCCGTCACCGTAACGACGTAATGCTCGAGCTTCCGCCCCTTGTAGGAGCGAACTCTGCGGTAGCGACGCGCCACGATGCCCAACCGCAGCAGTAAGTGCTGGACCTCAAGGCTCAGCCGCCGCGAAGCAGTGTCATAAGACGCACTCCCTCGCAATGAAAACCCTCCATCCCCTTCCCAGAGACGGGCCAACAACAATGCGATGTCCCCGCCCGAAAGCTCGAAAACCTCGCCGGGGAGATATTTTACGCGAGCATTACAACCCCAAATTCCCAGGGACCGTAACCAGTCGACGGCTCCAATCGGACGATTGCGATCTACTCGACGGACACGGACAGAAAAGCAATTTCGGTGCCGCTCGATGACCGCACGGGTATTTGGAAATTGCTCCACCGATCTGACGAATTCGTCACAATGCCAGGCAGCCGTCGTATAGAAATAGAACGTGCTCGGATGGCATACATTACCCTCCGCGATGAGGTCGGCCAGAACGAGGATTTTGTAACGTGCCCATCGTTTTTGACCCGCGATGTTCAACGAGCGCGCCGCTGCGATGTAATCGCCCACCCGCAGCTCACCGAGCGGCCGCCAGCCGGTCAAGGTCATGAAAGGATGCTCCGCCGTCGCGACGATCTCGTGCCCGAGAGCCGTTCGCAAACGCCACACGGATTTCACCCCGCTCGGAGTCACGGCGAGCACTTTGCGCTCCCGCAAGCGCAAGTCGTCATCGCAAGCAAGCGTGTTCCTGAGAGACACGCGTCCTGACATGACCTCATCGATCGATAGCCATCGCCCGGTATCCGCATTCACCACGCGAGTCTCACCCACCACGCATTCCGGGAAGCCGTATTCCCCGAATCCCTGGATCTGCCTGCAGATCCGCTGCGCGAACTCCTCCGAGTAATGGCGCTCGCGCATGCCACGCACCAGCTTCTCCTGGAAGCGGTCGATATCCCCGTGCCGCTTCCAGGCGGCCATCGCGCGGCGCAGGCTGTCCGCCTCGCCGGGCGTGAAGCCCGCCGCCTTGACGGCGAGCTGCATGACCTGCTCCTGGAAGATGGGCACGCCGAGCGTGCGCTCCAGCACCTCCCGCACCTCGGGGCCCGGGTAGTCCACCCGCTCGCTTCCTTCGCGGCGCCGCAGGTACGGATGCACCATGTCTCCCTGGATGGGGCCGGGACGGACGATGGCGACCTCGATGACGAGGTCGTAGAACTGCTTCGGCTTCAGGCGCGGCAGCATGGACATCTGCGCGCGCGACTCGATCTGGAACACCCCGATGGTGTCGGCGCGCGACATCATCGCGTACACCTGCGGATCCTCCGGCGGCAGATGGCCCAGGGTCCACCGCGTCCCGCGATATTCGTTGACCAGCGCCAGGGCGCGCCGGAGCGCCGTCAGCATGCCGAGGCCGAGCAGATCGACCTTGAGCAGCCCCAAGTCGTTGAGATCGTCCTTGTCCCATTGCACGACCGTGCGGTCCGGCATCGTCGCGTTCTCGACGGGCACCAGCTCCTCGAGCAGCCCCGCGGAGATCACGAAGCCGCCGACGTGCTGGGAGAGGTGGCGAGGAAATCCGACGAGCTCGCCCGCGAGCTCGAGGATCATGCCGAGCACCGGACTGCGCGGATCGAAGCCCATCTCGCGCACGCGCTCCGGGGCAATGCGGGAGTCCCACCACTGCGCGACCCGCGAGAGCTGGCGGATCTGCATCGGATCGAGCCCGAAGGCCTTGCCGAGGTCGCGCAGGGCGCTGCGGTGCCGGTACATGATGACCGTC
>JASHSR010000399.1 GCA_030038645.1 Gammaproteobacteria bacterium | reverse complement strand
CCAGGTGCGTAATACGCCGCGCCCGCATCGCGTTTGCGGCGACTTCATAGATATCGAACTGCTCGTCGCTCCCTTTACCGTGATTACAGTTGGACAGGAACGCCAGGGTGCGACTATCGGGCGACCACCGAGGATCACTGTAGCGGCATGATTTGGCGGAATCGGGAATCGCCACCGTACGCACCTGCGCACCGTCGGCGTCGGCGACCTGAAGAATCTGACCGGGCCGCCCGTCCTTGTCTGCGGGCGCTGTCTTGCCGATGCGCTTTTGAGTCACCGTCCAGGCAACGATCTTGCCGTCCGGAGCGACCGACACATCGCCGAATCGCTGCACGTCGCGCAGACGATGCATGATCTCGGCGATCCGTGCTGCATTTTGGTCTTGCGACTTGGGAGCGGCCGTGCCGGCATGAGCAATCATGCCGGCGCCGAGAAGCATGAAGAGGGTGCCGGGCAACGCAGTAGCAAGGGGCGACTTCGTTGCCGCACGTCCACAGCGCGCGCGGTTGCGCGCGCAACCGCTCGGACCTTCTGCAAAACCCTCCGCCATCGCACCCCCCTGCCGTCCGCTGGACGCTCGTGCATTGTACGCCGCCAGACGGCGCGGCCGTGACTCGCCCGCCGGGAGCGGCGGCGTGCGAAAGCTCCATGCTAATCTCGGCTCCGGAGGGTCAAATGACGAGCGAAGGGCCGCCCACGGCGCCGGGGTGGATGCACAGCCGCCCCTATCGAATCTGGGTGCTCGGGCTCTTCGCGGCGGTCGCGACGTTCGGGTTCGTCGACCGGATCGTCGTGCAGGTGCTGGTACAGCCCATCCAGGCGGAGCTGCACGTCTCGGACGCGGACATGGGGCTGCTCGGTGGCCTCACGTTCGCGGTACTCTACGTCGCGCTCAGTATTCCGATCGCGCGGCTCGCGGAGCACAAGAACCGCGTGGCGATCATCACGATCGGCACGGCGCTGTGGTCGGTCGCGACGGCGGCGTCCGGGCTTGCGGCCAACTTCGTGCAGCTGCTGCTCGCGCGCATCGGCGTCGGGATCGGCGAGGCCGCCGGCACGCCGGCGACCACCTCGATCATCTCCGATTACTTCTCTCCGCAGCGGCGGGCGTCTGCCATGTCTGTCGTCGGCCTCGCCGTGCCGCTCGGCGCATTTCTCGGCGGGTCGGCCGGCGGATTCATTGCCTTGCACTGGGGGTGGCGCGCGGCGTTCCTGTGCGCCGGGCTTCCGGGGCTCGTGCTCGCATTGCTGCAGGGACTCACCGTGCGCGAGCCGCTCCGCGGATATCACGATCCTCGACTCGCCGAGGCGAGTGCGGAGCGAGACACGCCCACCTTCTCCGCCGTGCTGCGCCGGTTCTGGGAGCGGCGCTCGCTCATCCAGTTCCTCGTGGGCGCGACGCTCTCAACCATCGCGGGCTACGGCATCAACTATTTTCTGGCCGCGTATTTCTTCCGGCGCTTCGGGCTCAACTACGCGCAGGCGGGACTCGTGGTGGGTGTCGTATCGAGCGTCCCGGCCGCGCTCAGCATCATCGCCGGAGGATTCGTCGCGGACTGGGCGGGCAGGCGCAGTGCTCGCTGGTATGCGTTGATTCCGGCGCTCGGCGCCGCGCTCACCGCGCCCCTGTACATCGCCTCGTTCGAGGCCGGCACGTGGCTTGCAGCCGCGCTGCTGCTCTCCGTCACGGCCGTCTGCCAATATGCCTACATCCCGGCCGCCGCCGCGGTGACGCAGAACATGATGGAGCCGCGCATGCGGGCCTCGGCCGCCGCCGTCACGGGGCTCATCTACACGCTGCTCGGGCAGGGGCTGGGGCCGCTCTTCGTCGGAATGCTGAGCGATCACTTCACGCGGAACCACTTCGCGGGTCATTTCATCGCGGCCTGCGCGGGTACGGCTGGTACGGAGGCGTCCGCGGGCGCGGTGGGCGCAGCCTGCAGCGCGGCCGCATCGCACGGGCTGCAAGCCTCACTCACGCTCTCGGCGCTGGTGTACGTGTGGTCGGCCGTGCATCTGGTGGCGGCTTCGCGCGGACTAGGGAGGGATTTGAAGGCATGAGATGCCCTCGGAAAGCAAGCCTTCCCGTGCGCGGATATTCGCCTCGATTAATATTCACGCGCGCTTGAAGAACGTGGATATTAATATTAATATCCACGAATATCGGAAATTAATCGGCACTCGTGAATGGATCAGATCGAAGGACGCGCTCTCCCCAATGTCTGGGCACTGCACAATCTTCGGGGAAGTCCCTTCTTCCAGGAAGCGTTGCAGTCGGGGGAAGGTGCCCAACATCCCATCGATCTCTTCGTCGGGCGCGTCGTCCAACTCCGTCGACACCTCGCGGTAATCGGCAGTGCGGGCACGCCGGGCGGCTCGAGCCGGCAAGTCATCAGCGGGCGCCCGGGAGTCGGCAAATCGAGTCTCGCCCAGGCTGTCAAGGCGCGGGCGGCCGAACACGGCTATCTCTCCAGCCCCGAGGCGGTCGCGCTGGGCCACGAGGACGACACCGACGCCGTCGCGGTACGAATCCTCGACTACCTCTATCAGGCGATCATGGCTCGCGGCCGAGCCAAGGTCGAGCACGAGTCCGCCGTCGAAGACGTTCGCCAATTCATCCGCGTCTTTCGCGTAAACAACCTGAGCGGCGGTCTCTCCATCGGGATGCCACTGATCGGCACGGCCGGAGCAAGCGCAGGACGGGTCAAGACCTTTATCACTCCGGCAGCCGTGAGGCCCGCAGTGGTCGTCGGGGAGCTCATGCGTGGAATCATGGAAGTTGCGCGCGCCAAGCTCTCGGCGCCCGGCGTCGTCATTCACGTCAACAATCTCGAGAACATCACGGATGAACGAGCCGAGTCCGCAGCCCGCGTGCTGCGCGACCTTCGCGACCCGTGCCTGCTCGCCGGCGGCTTTCACTGGTTATTGGTCGGGACCACCCAGGCCATACGCAGCGTCGCCGGGGCAGCCGAGCAAGTTCGCACTGTATTCAATTTTGCGCCCGAACTGGAACCGCTGACTGCCGAGGAACTCATCCACCTTCTCACGCGTCGATACCGCGCCCTCCGTGCCGATGCCAAGCGTCCGGCACGTGCGCCCGTGGCCGACGTGGCCGTCGTGACTTTGTACCGCGTCTTTCACGGCGATCTCCGCGGGACGCTGGCGGCTCTCGATAGCGCGTCGCACGAATTGCTCGGTTACGCTGGAGATAGTCCGCGGGCGCCTCTTACCTTCGACGATCTGAGATCCGTGCTTCCAGGTCTCTACGCCGAGCGTGTTCGCTCTCTGCTGAGTCCCGAGGCCGGAGACTCTCTGAAAACGATCGCCGTCACGTTGCGAAAGAGCCGGATGGAGAGCTTCTCGCGGCGGGACGCACAAGAGTGGCTCAGTGTCGGCCAAGCCACGGCCTCCAGGCTGGTCAGCGAGCTCGCTAGCAACGGGTTTGCGATCGAATCCGGCAAGGAGCGCACCGAGGGTGCCAAACGGCCCACTTCTCGTTACGCGCTCACGGGAGCCGCCCGACTCGCGTTCGGCGACTTCTGACCTTGCCGCATGGAAATCAATCCGCGGGTCGACGAGGCGCGCTCGAATGCTTCTCGGCGTGCAATTTCATTGCGCTTGCGAGGTACGCCGCGAAACCCTGCTCGATCCTCTCGTATCGCGCCACGAAATCCGGGTGCGCCAGGTAGAGGTCCGCAAGACCCGCGTAGGCCTCGGCCGAGCACGGCCGGCCCCACATGCTCGCCACCCACGTACGATGGCGCGCAATGAGCGGATCGATCGCCTCGGACGCTGGGTCGACGCCGGCGCGAAGCCCATCGGCCAGCGCCTGTTCCACTTCTTGCAGCTCCTGACCCAGAGACGCCCGCTCGGCAGGCGACATCCGCGCGTACGACTTACGTGAGTGCTCGATGCCTGCTCGCATCGGCTCACCGTACCTCTCGATCAGCCACGCTTCGTAGCCGGCCTGCGTCTCCGGACTGAAGCCCTTGTAGAGATCCGCGCTTGACATGGTCGTCTCGCCTTTCATATCCGCGATCGTTCGATCGATGGTTTCAATGAGAATGCGATAACGCTCGCGTTCCGCCGTCAACCTCGCGCGATGCTGCAGCAACGCGGCCACCGGGTCTTTCTCCTCGAGGTCGAGCAGCTCCGCGATGGAGCTCAACGGCACGCCGAGCTCGCGGTGGAACAGGACGCGCTGGAGGCGAAGCAGCTCCCGGCGCCCATAGTAACGGTAGCCGTTCGCGCCCACCGATGCCGGCTTGAGCAGCCCTATCTCATCGTAGTGATGCAGCGTACGCACCGTAACGCCGGAGATTGCCGCGAGCTGTCTCACCGTCAGATCTTTCATGGAGGTCGGATACGGACGAGCTCGAATTGGCGGGCGAGCCGTTTCTCCCGTGAGGCGAACTATGAGCCCTCACGCAGCGTGAGGGTCAATAGCCGGGTATGGAAACCCGGCACAAAGACAATCGGGGCCTCACGCGTCCCAACCGGGCCATTCGTCCTCGGGAATGTCCTCGAGTTGCGTTGCCTGGCCATGGCAGCGAGCACAGCGCGCACCGTAGTTCTTGCGGCCGCGGGGCGCCTCGCGACGTCAGACCGGCACGGTCACGTGCTTGCCGCCAAAGACGGCTTGCCAGCTCTCGATCTCGGTCACCACCACGTCGTCGGTCGCGTGGGCGAGGTCGGCGGCGCGGCCGTAGTCGAGGGCGCCTTCGGGCGCAGCCAGCAATTGCGCGATGCGCATGTGCAGCGTTTGAAGCTTCTCGGAGGTGACGCGGGAGATCGCGGCGAAGCGCTCGAAATCACCGAAATAGCGGACGGCCGCAATCGCGCCGCCGAAGGTCGGCAGCAGCACGGCGAGGAACGTGAAGAGATCCGAGAGGCGGCCCGCGATGGCGCTCGGCCAGAGATCGAGCGCGCCGCCGCCCTTCAGGACGAGGTAGGTCGCGACGGCGACGATGGCGAGCGAGAAGAGCATCTCGGACACCTTGTCGAGCTTGTGGTGGACGGCGGAGAGGCGCTTCGCCTTGGCGATGTGGTAGTCGCGCTGGCGCACGACGTGCTCGTGCAGGAGGCTCTCCACGGCTCGGCGCAGATAGCCTTGCGTGACGGTGAGCTGCGGGAGGCCTACGTCTCGCAGGCCATGGCGCGCATACCACTCGGGCCAGGAAGTGTCGGTGCCTTGCGGCCAGCGGCCGGGCGCGCGCGAGACGCCGAGCAGGAGCAGGATCGGCGCGTGGCGCAGGTACTCGGCGACGCGCCGGGTCTCGAACCATCTCGCGTGCCAGCGACGCTTCTGTCCGACAAGGGTGATGGCGAGTATGGCGCAGAGCAGCGCGAGCTCGAACAGGGCGAAAGGCCATTTGCCTTGCGGTTTCGCGCTCGCGAGAGGCAGGTACGCGAGCCCGCCGACGATCGCGAGGGGCGCGAGCAGGAAGTTGGCCATCATGCCGCCACGGTAGGTGTCGGAGAGGTGGGCCGACACGCCGTCGGCCCACGCGAAGCGGCGCAGGATCGCGGTCTCGACTTTCTCCACATACTCCTGCTCCTGCCCAGGCAGCGTGCGCGCGTGTGCGAGCAGTCTCGCAGCGCTGCCGGTCGCGATGGCGTGAGGCGACTCGTACGTCTGGCGAAGGCTCCCGAAGCGGCCGGCGAAGGTCTCCGCGCCGAACAGGGCTTCGACGCGGCGATACAGGTGCCACAGCGGGTTGCTTCGACGGCGCAGCCGCTCGCGCGCGAGGCTCTCGGGGCCGGCCTGCAAGGCGCGTCGGTGGCGGCGACGCGCGCTGGAATGCACAGGGTGACCGGCGGAGTGCTTGGCGTGGTGTTGGCCGAGATTGCGTGTTGGCGCCGGGTGCAATGCGGCACGCACGAGGGCTTGCAATTGAGCCTCGCGGTCTGGAGCGTCGTGAGCGGCGCTGTGGGCCCCGGCAAGTGCCTCGGGGCCGAGCAGAATGCGCCATCGCGCCGGCGCGTTCGCATCGATCCACACGACGGGCGCTCCGGTCTCGAGCGCAACCTGGATGGTGTGGCCCGTGCCGCCGATGAAGGTGCGGCTCACGCCGTCCCACACCGCCACGATGAAATCGGACTGCTCGACGACGATACGCGAAGCGAGCGCGACGCGCGCCGAGGACTCCGCGGCGAATGCCGACGCCTTGCGGGGATCGTCGGGATGCTGCAGCTTCTCGAGGAACAATCCGGCGATGAAGTCGTCGCGGTCGGCGAGCTGGAACACGCGGGCCTGCGCCCCGAGCGCGCGGATGCGCGCAGCCCGCTCCCGCACCTCCGCGCTGCACGCGTGCGGGCTGCTCTCGGCGCCGGAGAGCACGGCGCGAGCGTCGTGCACGGTCGCCGGATGGGAGTTGATCGCCGCGTTGAGCGCGAGGCCGAAGGGAAGCGGAGCGACGAGATGCCACCCGCGCTCGAGCGCGCCGGCCGCCGCCATCTGGTCGGTGCCGTCGGCGAGGAGACAGTGCATGCGCGTCGGCGCGATGGCGCCGGCGCCGCGCGGCGCCGGCTCGCCCGCGACGGCCGCGGCGATCAAGTCCAATACGTGCGCGAAGTGCGCCTCAATCTCGGCGCGGTGCGTCGCGAACGCGGGATTGTCCTCGCGATGGCCCGTGACGCCGAGGCAGAGTCGCACGTGCGGCGGCGGCGGCGCGCCGCTGGAGGCCGATGTAGTCGACGTCATGCGGCGCGCTCGGCTTTTACCCAAGTCTGGCGCAGCGCTGCGTCCCAGAAATCTTTGAAGCCCTCGTGGTCGAAAGCGTCCACGAAACGGCGTGCCACCGCCTGGTCCTCGCGGTTATAGGAGAGAAAAATCTCGGGCTCGGTGGCACCCGTGCCGCTCGGCGACCGATTGGAAGGTGATGGATTCAAGGAGTGCTCGCTCATCGGCACTCGAAATCGTCCGGGCCCGAGGGACGGCAGAAATCGCCCCAGTTGGCGCTGGCGCGAAAGTAGTCGACCAGCTTCAGATCGCGCAGAATCTGTTTGAAGCGTGGATCGGTGCGCAGTCCGGTCTCGAAGGGGAACCAGATGAGACCGACGTTGGACCAATTCGGATCCGGCACGTTCCGCTGCAAGGCCGCGAGAGCCAAATCCTTGTCGCCGTAGTGGTCCGCACAGGTGGCAATATGGATCGTGCGCGTTGGATCGCGGTTGGCAGGGTCATCGAATCCCTGCTGAATGACCGCGAGCGCGGCTGTTGGATTTTCCAGCGCGTCCAGCATCCTCCGGGTCAGCGCCATCGGCAGGTCGTGGTGCTGGAGAAAGGCTCGGTACTGCGTCTCGATCGCTGCCGGGGCGGCATCTTTGCGGCGCCAGAGGCGCAGCAGCGCAAGGTACTCCGTTACGGAGCGGCTGCCGGCGAGCTCCTTGCTGCGGTCATATTCGGCCTGCGCCTCATCGAAGCGCGCCGCCACGGTGAGATATACCTGCAGGGCCCTCGACACTCCGAGCGACAAAGGGTCTGCATTGCGCGCACGTTCCGCGTATTCGATGGCCTCCTCGACTCGCCCGACCGTGAACAGAAAGAAGGCGTACGTGACGATGGGATCCACCTCGGAAGCCGGCGCGGAGGCCAGGGCCTCACGGGCAGCGACCTCGGCCTCCAACCACCGGCGTTGCAACCTGAACTGCACTGCGCATACGTCCTGGGCCCACCACGCATCCGGGGCCAACGCCAGCACGTGCGCACTGGCCTCGGCCATTTCCTCCCGTGTCGCGGCGGAATTCTCCGGGACGAGGAACAGCGTCGTCGCAAGCGCCGTGTGCAGCCCGCTCCAGGCGCGGGCGAAACTCGGATCGAGCGCCAGGGCTTCGCGGTAGATCGAGATCGCGCGCAGCAGATCCGCGTGGCCGCTCTGACAGTACAGCCCCCGAGCGCGCAGGTACTTCTCATAGGCGCCGACATGGCTGGTGCCGCCGGCAACCCGCACCGTCTTGCCGACGCCGAGCGTGATGCTCAAGGCCTCCGCCACGGCCCGCGCAATGCCCTCCTGGATCGCAAAGACGTCATCGAGCGTGCGGTCGTAGGTCTGTGACCAGAGGTGTGTACCCGTGGCGGCATCGATGAGCTGGGCGGTGATCCGCAGGCGATTGCCGGCTTTGCGCACGCTGCCTTCGAGAAGATGATTGACGCCGAGCTTCTCGCCGATGATGCGCAGATCCTCGTGCTTGCCCTTGAAGTAAAAGCTCGAGGTTCGCCCCGCCACCTGCAGTCCTTTGAGCTGCGCGAGATGGTTCAAGAGTTCTTCGGACAGCCCATCGGCGAAGTATTCTTGCTCGGGGTCGGAAGACATGTTGGTGAAGGGAAGAACCGCGATCGACAGCGCTTCGCCCCGTGAGGCGGACTTGGCCATGGGTCGAGGAACTGCGCTATCGCCCGCCGGCGCCGATCGAGCCGGACCGCTGCTACGGCCTATGAACTGGCGCACATCGGCTAGGAAGGCGATCCATTCCGGATCGGCGACGGTACCCTGCCAGTGCGAGAGGTCCGCGGTCTGGGTAAGCTCGAACATGATCGGCCGGTCGCAAGGCTCGATCATCGCGGGGACCAGGGTTTTATTGCGGTCGGCGAGGGTCGCCTCGGCGCGTACCCAGCGAGAGACGACCGACTTCTTCGACCACAGCACGACGACCGCCTTGGCGGCGCGCAGCGCGTTTTCCGTCACTTCGTCGTAGGCCTCGCCCGAACGCAGCGTCGCGTCCCACCAGACGCTGAAGCCCTCGCGCTCGAACGCCTCCGCGAAGCGGCGCGCGACCGCCTGGTCCTCGCGGTTGTAGGAGAGAAAGATGTCGGGCGGCGCGGTCATGCGGGGGCCTGGGTCATCGTGGGGACCGGCTCACGCGGCGGACTCGGCTTGCGCCCAGGCGCGGCGCAAGGCCGCGACGGCTGTCGCGGCGCGGGACCCATCGGAAACGGTGCTCAGGATTTGAGAGGCATGGTCCTCGAGCGTGATCGACGGCTCCGTCGCACGCATGTCGTACACCGCCCGGCGCGCGTCCTCCTGCCGATCGAGCAGCGTCGAGACGATCGCCTTCCACTTCTGCGCATGCACGAAGTTCGCATTGAGCTCGAGCGAGCGATCGAGCGCATCCTGCGCGGCGGCGAGCCGGCCTTCCGAGAAATGCGCCAGAGCGCGAAGCCATTGAGAGCAATAAAGATAGAAGATGTGCGGCGCGAGCTTCTGCTCGGTGTCGAGCGCGGCGATCACCTCGGTGCTCTGCCCTAGTCCCAGGTGGGCGAATGCCAGGCAGAAATACCCGTGGGCGACATGGGGCGCCAATTCGACCGCTCGTTTCGCAAAGCGCAGCCCCGTCTGAGGATCGCCGATGGAGGTGCTCGCCTCGGAGACCAGCCGCAGAACGCGCGGCTCGTTGCCATCGAGGTCGACCGACCGCCTGATGTGCGAGCGCACCTCATCCGAAACAGGCTCGCCTCCGAAAAGATGGAAACTGAACGCCAGCTGGAACGCGAGCATCGCGTGAGCCAAGGCGTAGTCCGGTGCGATCGAGAGAGCTTCCCGCGCTTCCTCGCAGGCGACGCGCGTGCTCTGCGAATTGATGTGCGCTGAACACTCCAGCGCGCGCAGCGTCCGCTCCCAAGCGGACCAGTCGCCGGACTTCTTGGCGGCGCGCTCGAACTCGAAGCGCGAGATCTGCTGCTCCCCGACGTGGCTCGCGACTTCGACGGCGAGCGACTCCTCGAGTGCCGCGAGGTCCTCGAGGGGGCGATCGTATTTCATCGTCCAGACGATGCGGCCAGCGTCCGCCTCGAGCAGCTCGACCATGAGGCGCAGGCTCCGTCCGATGCGGCGGATGTGGGACTGCATGACATAGCGGGCATCCAGCTCGCGCGCAAGAGCGCGCAGGTCCACCGCGGCTCCGCGCTGGGCGGCGACCGCGGGCGTGATGACCTTGGCCCAGCCGTGCTGGGACAGCTCGGCGATGAGCTCCGAGGTGAGATCCTCGGCGAAGGCCTCATCCTCCGGAAGCCCCGAGCGGCTCGTAATCGGCAACACGACGAGGTTGGGCTCACCCCCTCGCTTGGGCGCCTGGGAGGCGCCTACGGGCAATGCGACTGTCGCGGACGAGACTGTCGGCAGCGCGACGGCGGGGGTCGGTCGAGCACACGCGGCCTCGCGGCCGTCCCGCTCGACGAATCGGCGCACGTCCGCGACATAGGCGCGCCACACCGGATCGTTCGCATCGCCCTGCCACTGCGAGAGGTCCGCCGTCTGCGTGAGCTCGAACATGATCGGGCGGTCGCAGGGCTCGATCATCGCGGGGACCAAGGTCTTGTTGCGATCGGCCAAGGTCGCCTCGGCGCGCACCCAGCGGGAGGTAACGGACTTCTTCGACCACAGCACGACGACGGCTTTCGCCGTACGCAGCGCGTTCTCCGTCACCTCGTCGTAGGCCTCTCCCGAGCGCAGCGTCGCGTCCCACCAAACCTTGAAGCCCTCGTGCTCGAAACCCTCCGCGAAGCGGCGCGCGGTCGCCTGGTCCTCACGGTTGTAGGAGAGAAAGATGTCGGGCATCTCGGTCTCGCGGCGCATCTCTACCTATCGAATGACCTCGAAATCATCCTCGCCGACGGGCCGGGCGTAGTCGCCCCACTTGCTGCTGCGGCGCCAGTAATCGACGAGCCCGACATCGCGCAGGATTTGCTTGAACGCCGGCGTCCGGCGCACGCTGCTCAGGGCGTGATGCCACAACGCGGCAACGCGCGGGGTATGCAAGTCGATGGCGAATCGGCGCAGGGCGACGGCGGCGAGCGCGACATCCCTATGCCACCCGGCCCATTCGGCGATCTTGAACTGGCGCGTCGAGTCCTGGTTGGCGGGGTCCGCCTGGACTCCGTGAAGCCTGGCGAGCATCGTGCCGGGCTGATCGAATATCTCCGGAAGGTCCTCCAGCCCCGCCACCGGCACGGTTTCATAGCCCCTGTACCGCCGTACCAGACTCTTGGCTGTGACCACATCGCCGCGTGCCAAGGCGCGGAACATGGCCAGGTTCTCCACTTCGTCTCGGTCGCCCGAGAGGTCCTTGCTGCGCTCGTATTCCTCATCGGCCTCCGCGAAGCGGTCGCCGCAGTCGAGCGCCCACTGCAACAACACGGAGACGCGCAGCGACAGCGGGTCACTCCGGCGGACGCGCTGCGCGTACTGGGCCAATTCATCCATGCGCCCGACAGCGGCGAGGAACAGGCTATAGGTCCAGAGGGGGTCCACCTCCGAAGCGGGCGCAGCGGCGAGCGCGGCAGCGGCCGCGATCTCGGCCTCCGACCACCTGCGCTGATCGTAGGACTGATCGGCGCGCAACGCGTGGCTCCACCAGGCATCGGGCTCCAGCGCCAGGATCCGGGCGGCCGCCTCGGCCATGCCTGCCAGCGCTTCCTCGATGCTCTCGGCCGCGTAGACGATCGCTTCGCGGTGGGCCTGATGCAGCCCGCGCCAAGCGGGAACGAACTCGGCGTCCAGGGCCAGAACCTCGCGGAACATCTGTATGGCGCGGCGCAGCTCCACGGGTCCCTGCTGATAAAGCAGCGCCCGCGCGCGCAGATACTTGTCGTAGGCGTCGACGTTGGCCGTCCCGCGCTGCTCGATCGCCCGCTTCTCCTCGGGAAACAGCGTCAGCTTCAGCGCCTTGACGATCGCCTGGGAGATCTCATCCTGCAGCGCAAAAATGTCGGCGAGGTCGCGGTCGTAGCGCTCGGCCCAAATGTGAGTATCGCGCGCCGCCTCGATGAGCTGGGCCGTGATGCGCACTCGATTGCCCGACTTGCGCACGCTGCCCTCCAGCACGTGCGTCACCTCGAGCTGCCTCGCCACTTGCCGCAGATCGACGTGCTTGCCTTTGAAGGTGAAAGCGGAATTGCGCGATATGACAGCGAGCGCCGACACCTTGGAGAGATCGGTGATGATGTCCTCGCTGATGCCGTCGGCGAAGTACTCCTGCTGGCTGTCGTCGCTCATGTTGGCGAAAGGCAGGACGCAGATCGAGACCCTGCCGGCCGCTGCACCGGCGGCAGCGGCTGGTGGAACGGCGAACGGCGCTGCCGTACCAGTGGAGACCGGTGGGACGGCGGAAGCGGGTTGCGCAGTCGAGGCCCTCGATGGCGAATCGGACGGCTGAGCAGGTGCCCTCGCCTCCACGAATCGCTTCACGTCCGCCACGAACGCCCGCCACGCCTCATGCGTCGGCGAGCCATCCCAGCGGCTCAAATTCGCGGTCTGCGTGAGCTCGAACATGATCGGACGGTCGCAGGGCTCAATCATCGCAGGCACGAGAGTCTTGTTGCGGTCGGCGAGCGTCGCCTCCGCGCGCACCCAGCGGGACTCTACCGAGCGCGTAGACCAGAGCACGACGACCGCCTTGGCGGTCTTGAGCGCCCGCTCGGTGACTTGATCGTAGGCCTCTCCCGAGCGCAGCGTCGCGTCCCACCAGACGCTGAAGCCCTCGCGCTCAAAGGCTTCCGCGAACCGGCGCGCCACCGCCTGATCCTCGCGGCTGTAGGAGAGGAATATGTCTGGCACGCGTGGCCCCAGCTTCTGCGGCGGACGAGGCCGCCGACCCGGTTCGGTGGACGGGTTGCCACTGGTTACGAGCGCGAGATTTTGGCACGAATGCGCCGGCGGCGCTAAGCCTCCGCCGCCACGGCTGCGGCCGGCGCGCGGCTTGCTCGAGCCCTCTCCTCCATATATACTTATTATATATATGAGCCCCAGGAGAATGATCTCGATGAAGACGGCGAAGCTGTTCAAGAACGGCGACAGCCAAGCCGTGCGGCTGCCGAAGGAGTTCCGATTCGCGGGCAATGAGGTGCTGATCAAGCGCATCGGCAGCGCGGTGGTGCTGCTGCCCAAAGCCAAATCCTGGGACACGCTGATCCAGAGCCTCGATAAGTTCCCCGCCGATTTCATGAGCGCCCGCCATCAGCCGCGCGAAGCCGAGCAGCGGGAATCCTTGACGTGAACTGGATGCTCGATACCGACACCTGTATCGCCATCATCAAGAAGCATCCGGTCGCGCTCAAGAAGCTGCGGGGGAAGTCGATCGGTCAAGTCGGCGTCTCCTCGATCACGCTCGGCGAGCTTGCGCTCGGGGCGGCCAAGAGCGGTCGTCCCAAGGAGGCGCGCGACGCGCTAGGGGAATTCCTGCTGGCGCTCGAAATTGCGGCTTTCGACGAGGGGGCCGCGATGAGTTACGGGGACGTTCGCGCCTCGCTGGAGCGCCGCGGCAGGCCCATCGGGCCACTCGATACGCTCATCGGAAGTCATGCGCATAACCTCGACGTCATCCTGGTCACGCGCAATACGCGAGAGTTCTCGCAGATCGAAGGTCTCCGACTCGAAGATTGGACCGTATCGTAGCTCTCGCAGCTAGCGCTGCCCGTACGCCCTATCATCGAGCCACCGCCTCGCGCAGCAGCCGGGCGGGCACGCCTGCGGCGAGCTCGCCGCGCAGCCAGCTGTTCACCGCGGCGGCAAGCGCGGGATCGCGTGGCATCAAGATTACCTTGTCGGCACGGCTGAGCGTTCCGCGCAGTGCGCGACACAGCTGCGGGTGGCGATGGGTTTGCAGGGCGACTTCCACGTCGTCCGTGATCATCACGTCAGCACGGCCGTCGAGGAGCTGATCGAAGATGGTCGCGTTGCTCGGATAGACGAGCAACTGCGCGCGGCGCAGGTGGGAGCGGACGTACTGCTCGTTGGTGCCGCCCGGATTCACGATCACGCGCACGCCGGGCCGGTCCACGGCGGCGAGGCTGTCGAAGCGGCGTGCATCGCGGCAGCGAGTGAGAATAGTCTTGCCGCCGGTCAAATAGGGAACGGAGAGCGCGGCGGCGGCCTCGCGCGCCGGAGTCTCGGAGATGCCGCCGATCGCCACGTCGAACCGATCGCTTCGCAGGTCATCGAGCAGCGCGGGCCACGAGGTGCGCACGAAGATCGGCTCCGCGCCGAGCTTTTGAGCCAAGGCTTGTGCAAGCGCGATGTCGACGCCCTGCAGACGGCCGTGCGACTCGCTGCTGAAGGGCGCGTAGTCGCCTGTCGTGCCGACGCGCAGGATGTGCGAGGCGCGGACGCGCTCGAGGACCGATGCCGACCCCGATGTCTTCCCTGGCGCGGCCGCCTGAAGCCGCACGGCGGCGAGATCGGCGAGCAGCTCACGGCGGCTCGCGGGAGACCACGCGGCATCCTTCAGCAGCTCGGAGGCACGTGCCGCGTAACGTTCCGCGAAACCGGAGCGCGCGCAAGCCGGCGCGGCGAGATACAGGGCACGGAGCAGTTCGCTCGTGAGCCGATCGAGCTGCGGCCGCAGCTCATTCTTGAGGTCCGGAGGGCGGCCGGGGAAGTCATAGCCTGCCGCGCGCCAGTGGCGCTCGCGATCGGATTCAGCGTCGCGCGCGAGGCGAATCTGCAGCGCGAACAGGCGCTCGATCGGCGCCGCGGCGAGCCCGAGCGGCCGAGCGAGCTTACCAGCGGCGAGAATGACGACGCGCTCCCGCGGAGGATCCGATATCGCCGCGTGGTGCTGCCACTTCCACGCGGCGACCGCGGGCATCAACGCAAGACGCTCGTCCTCGAGACGCAGAATGCGGTCGACAAGCGCCGGCTCGCCGGTGAAGCGCGGGACGTCGGGGCGCGAGGCGTCGGGCTGCGAGACGGCGGCGGGGTCCGCGGCGGCAGGGCGCGAGGCGGTGCCAAGCCCCGCACAGGCGAGCGCGGCAGATAAGGCGAGCCAGGGCACGTAAGCGCGAGAGCGGCACGTGAACGAGCGGCGCATGTGCGGCTGGCCGTGTGCATCGGACGCTCGATCGCAACGCATTCGTCCGCCTCTGGCTTCAGGGTCGCGGTGCATGCACTCGCGCCTCGCCCAGTCAGGAGCGGGCGGCGGCCGCGGCGCGGGCTTGCTTCAGCGCCGCCCACTGCGACAGCTCATTACAACGGCACCTATGCAATACATCGATGGGCCGTTCTCCGATGGGCTCTGGAGTGGCGCGCATCTTCACTCGGGCCTGAACGACTTGTCGGGATACGGCGGAGCCTTCGGGACGGGGCGCGGGTCTTCGCGGATCTCGTTCTCGAGGTAGCGGATCGCCGCCTCCAGCTGGGCATCGCCGCCTTCGTACGTCGAATGAGGCAGGTCGTCCACGACGATGTCCGGATCGACGCCGTGGCCTTCGATGAGCCACTTGCCCTTCGGCCCGTACACGCCCACCTCGGCCGCGGTGGCGATGCCATGATCGGCGAGGAAATTGTCGGCGGAGAGCCAGATTTCCCCTCCCCACGTGCGCATGCCGATGACTTCTCCGAGCCCGAGCCGGTGGAATCCCTCGGTGAAGGCCTCGCCGTCGGAGGCTGTCACCTGATCGCACAGAACGACGATGTGGCCGCGGAAGGCGTACTGCATGTTCCACGTCGGATCGCCGACGCGCGGCTGCCAGTAGAACCAGGCCTTGCGCAGCAGCTTGCCGAGCAGCCAGGAGTCGATATTCCCGCCTCGGTTGTGCCGAACGTCGATGATGAGGCCCTGGCGCTCGTAGACAGGGTAATAGTCGCGCGCCCACTGCTCGATGTCCGCGGGGCCCATCGCGCGAAGATGGACGTAGCCGATCGCTCCATGCGATTCGGAATCCACCCTCAGGCGGCGGGAATATTCCCACTCGGCGTAGCGCATGTCGGCGTCCTGCTGGGCGGAGATCGGCTTCACCAGAACCTCGCGCACCGTGCCTTGCGGCGACTTTACCTGGAGGATCACGGATTCACCCGCCTTGCCGCGCAGCAACGCCCGCAGATCCTGCACGTCGAGAGCGCTCTCGCCGTTGACGGTCAGGATGACCTCCCCTTCCCGCACCAGGGAGTCGGGCCGGGCGAGCGGCGGCGCCTGATCAGGAAGATCCGGGTCGTGCAGATAGATGTGCTGGACGACGAAGCCTCCTGCGCTCTCGTCCCGCCGCAGGACCGCGCCGAGCGAGGCGAGCTCGACGTGATCGGCGGGTGCCCTCTCGTCGCCGCCGCGGACGAAGATGTGTAGCGCCGAGAGCTCCCCGACCATCTGGGCGATCACATCGTTGAGCTCGTCGCGATCGGCGACCCGGTCCACGAGCGGTAAGTAGCGGTCGCGCATCTCGGCCCAGTTCACGCCGTTCATGTGGCGATCGTAGAAATAGTCGCGCTCGAGACGCCAGGCGTTGACGAACAGCTCACGGAACTCGGCGCGGGGGTGCGTCATCAGCGTCCAGTGCGACAGGTCGATCTTCGATTCGGCGAGGCGTCTGGCATCGGCCGGGCTCCTCGGCGGGTCCAGAACGCCGGGCCTCGCGTCGGAGGCGAGGATGTAGAAGTCATCCCCTTTGTGCACGAGCATCTTCCTGCGGTTGAGAGAGATCTCGAAGCCCTTCACGTCCGGGATGACGGCGACCGGCGGGTCGCCGTTGTTCGCAATGTCGAGGCACTCGAGGGCGACCTTGGGGGGCGCTCCATCGTCACGGGAGAGCCAGCAGAGCCGCTTCTGACCGGCCTGCAGCGCGAAGTAGTTGCCAGGCGGCGCGGGGATCTCGCTCAACCGGTCGGGCAAGCCGTCGAAGTCGATGGCGACGGCGGGCGCGGACGTGGAAGCCTTCGTCTCCTCGTGCGATCGACCGCGTCGCCGGTCGCGACGCTCTACCTCGCCAGGCGCGGCGGGTTGCGCCTCATCGGAGGCACTTGCCGCATCGCGGGGAGGCGCACCGTTGGAGGGAGTCGGTTGAGCAGGGTGCAGCTCATCGGGAGGCTCGAAGGGTGAGCGCTCGCCGGGCACCAGCGCCAGCTGATAGATCTTGATGGAGCGGTCGAAGTAGGGATCGGGCTGCCGCGGACCCCAGGGCGATTGCACGACCGTTCGCAGCATGCGGTCGGAGAGGAAGTACAGCCACTTGCCGTCCGCGCTCCAGGCGGGACTCTCGCTGTCGTAGTAGTCGGTCGTGACGGCACGGATCTCGCCGGTCGCCGCGCGGAGAACCTTGATCTCATCGTACCCGTTCGCGGCGGTCTCGACGTAGGCCAGCCACTCGCTATCAGGCGACCAAGTGAGATCGGAGAAGTCGCCTTCCATCGACTGGGCAATGCGCGTGTCGCGGTGGGTCCTTGTGTCGAGGAGCCACAGCTGCTGGTCCTTGTCGTGATGCGCAAGCCAGCGGCCGTCGGGAGAAGGAACGCCCTCGAAGCGGAGCACCTTCGCGTCGTGAGTCCATTGCTCGGGCGGGCCGATGCCGTTCGCGGGAAATCTCCAGAACTCGGTCTCGCCGGTCTTCGTCGAGAGCGTCACGATGCTCTTTCCGTCAGGCAAGTACCGGGCATCGCGAAAGCGGATGCTCGAGTCGCCCGCGACCTGGACGATGCGCCCGCCGCGCGGCGACAGCGTGAACACCTCGCCACGCGCGGTGAAGACGGCTGCGCTTCCATCAGGAGCAATGTGCGCCGCGGTGAGGTACTGGAGGGGCTTTTCGACCCAATGGTCGCGTAGCTGATCGAAGTCGGAGACGAGCGTGATCGGAATGACGGCGTCCTTTCCCGTCGCGAGGTCGAGCAACCACAAGTCCGCGCCGCACTGGTAGACGATGTGGCCGTCGGAGAGCGAGGCCGACTGCACGTCGAATTCGCGCTGGTGCGTGAGCTCCCGCAGATCGTGTCCCTGCGGGTCCATCGAGTACACGTTCATGACGCCGTCGCGATCCGAAAGAAAGTAGACGCGTCCGTTCCAGACCATCGGCGTATTGGAGGTGCCGGGCCAATCGGCCGTGAGATCCACGGCCTCTGCATCGCCGGCCGTGTAGCGCCAGATGCTCTCGGCGGTGCCACCCTTGTAGCGCTTGGTGGAGCTCGGCTGGCGTTGGAATCGCGTGAAGAAGAGCGTCTTGCCGTCGGGCGAGAAGCTGCCAGAGGCAGCCTGCGCGAGGGGAAGCACCTCGCGATTGCCCCGGGCATCGATTGCAACCAGCTCGTTGTCGGGAAGCGTGGCGTAGCGGCGCGTGCGGACCAGCACTCGGCCGTCGGGCGTCCAGCCGACGGCCAACGCATCGCCATCCCAAGTGCGACGTTGCGGCAGGCCGCCTTCGATCGGCATCGTGTAGACGTCCGTCGGCCCTTCGTATTGGGCGCTGAACGCGACGGTCGTGCCATCCGGCGAGATCACCGCGTGGCTCTCCATTCCGGGGTCGGAGGTCAGGCGGCGAGCCAAGCCTCCCTCGAGGCCGACCGTCCACAGATCCCCCTCCGCGGTAAAGACGATCGTGCCGCCATGCACCGCTGGAAAGCGGTAGTAGCCGAGGCGAGTTCCGGGCTGGTCTTGTGCGCCGGCGCTTGCGCCGAGCGCCGGGACGAGCGCACTCAGCGCGAGGACGAGCGCGAGGAGGCCCGACAGCACGCCGCGATGGCCGCGCTTGCTCTCGTTGCGGTGGATTGGCATGGCGAGTCCTATCCGCGGCGAAGACCCGGCATGCGTGTGCGACTACGCGCCTGACTCAGGGGTCGCCGTAAGGGGCTGGGGAGAGCGTATCGGCGGTCGCGGCTCGGTTTTTCGGCTTGATTTGGCGGGTGGCTGGATCATATCACCGCGAGAGAAATCGGAGCCAGGCCGCCTACGGGCAGCGCGCTCATAAGCGCCGCTCAACGCATCGCCTTATCCGCCGTTTTTCGGGCTTGCTTCAACGCTGCCCAATTCGGAGCGTATTTCAGGGCCTCGTCCGGACCTGCCGACGAGACGGGGGACGACGTCCGTTTCCGCGGAAACGTCCCACGCGTGAAGGTCCGTGGAGTTTCCGCGGAAACGCGCCGCGCTCAAATCTCGTGCGCGCTCATCTGTCTTTCAATGTACTCGGCCTGGCGCAGGGCGAGCGCGACGATGGTGAGGGTCGGATTGGCGGAGCCGGGGGTGGGGAACTGGCTGCCGTCGGAGACGAACAGATTCTTCACGTCGTGGGTCTGGCCATAGCCGTTCGCGACGCCGTGCTCCGGGCTCGCGCTGATCCGCGCGGTGCCCATGTTGTGAGTCGCGGGAGTCTGGCGCGTGTGCACCACCCGCTTGGCGCCGACGGCGGCGTACATCTTCGCGCCTTGGGTCTGCGCGTGGTGGCGCATCGCCGTATCGTTCGGGTGCTCATCGACGTGGATGTGCGCGACGGGCAGCCCGTGCGTGTCCTTCACCTTGGGATCGAGCGTGATGCGGTTGGCCGAGCGCGGGAGATCCTCGCCGTTGATGAACATGCCCGCGATGTTGCGGTAGTCGTCGATGATCGAGGCGAAGCTCCGCCCCCACCCGTAGGGCAGTCCCACCTGAGGGAACGTCGGCAGATCGAGTGCGACCAGCTCGAGGTGGTAGCCCCCGACGAAGCCGCGCTCGGGACGATTGACGATCTCGTCCTCCACGATGCCGGCGAGCGTCGTGCCCCGCCAGAACTCGATCGGCTTGTCGAACAGGCCCCAGATGAACCCGCCGACGTGATGCGCGTAATTGCGGCCGACCTGGTCGGAGGAGTTCGCGAGCCCGCGTGGGAATTTCCCGGACTCCGAGAGCAGCAGCAGCCGGGGTGTCTCGACGGAGTTGCACGCGACACAGACGATGCGCGCTTTCTGCCGCTGCTCCTGACCCTGCGCGTCGCGGTAGACCACGCCGGTCACGCGCCCGTCCGCGCCGTGCTCGATGCGAGTCGCCATGCTCTCGATGCGCAGATCGAGGTGCCCGGTCGCTTCGGCGCGTGGGATCTCGGTGTAGAGCGTGCTCCACTTGGCGCCGGTCTTGCAGCCCTGCACGCAGAAGCCTTGCTGGATGCAGAACGCTCGGCCGTCCGCGGGCCGCGTGTTGATGGCCATGTATCCGGTGTGGACGCGCTTGTAGCCGATCCGCTTCGCGCCGTTGTACATCACTTTGAAGTTGTTGGAGGCGGGCAAGCCCGGGACGCCGTTGCGGCGCGTGCTGACCATGCGTCGCTCGGCGCGCTCGTAGTAGCGCAGAAGCTCGGCGTAGGCGATGGGCCAATCGGCGAGCGAGGCGCCCGGAACGTTGCCGTAGGTCGTGCGCGCTTTGATCTCCCAGGGCTTCAGGCGCGGCGTCGCGCCGGTCCAGTGCACGGTGGTGCCGCCCACGGTCTTGCACGTCCAGGAGGGCAGCGTCGGGTAATCCTGCACGACGGTCCAGGTCCCGGACTGCGTGCGAGGGTCGAGCCAGGTGAGCTGCGCGAAGGCGTCGCCGGGAACTTGCGTGAAGGATGCGAGCGACTGGCGCTTGCCGGCCTCGAGGAGCACGACCGGGATGCCGCGGCGAGTGAGCTCGTGGGCGAGCGTTCCGCCGCCCGCCCCCGATCCGATGATGACGACGGCGCGCGCGTCGTCGTGTGCAATGCGTGTCATGTCCCCCTCCAATCCCGATGCGTCGACCCCGCCCGTGCCTGCGGCGCCTGCGTCTCGCGCCTCACGCCTGCCCCGGCACCGGGCCGCTGTCCTCGAGGGGGACATCGGGCAGCCAGTGGAGGTCGTTGAACCCTCGATAGAGGTATCCGCCCTTCGAGAACGCCTCGCCCTGGTAGCCGAAGTAGGCGTACGCCATCGGGGTGGCGTAGAGGGTTCCGAGCGTCTTGGTGCGCATCGTCTGGAAGAATGCAGACGACTCGATGGCCTTCAGGCGTCGCACTCGCTCGCGCTCCGGCGCGGCGGCGAAGTGCGCGCCGAGCCGCCGCAGGCCGGCGCGAAGCATCGCGAGCGCGTGGGGATCGGCGGCGGCATCAGCATCGGCGGACTGCACGACGACGGCGTACGCCGCATCGTCGAGCTTATCGTGCGGGCAGATGGTGCGGAACACCATGAGAAGTGTCCGCCCCTCGGTCGTCGTCAAAGCTTTGAGCTCGACGGCCCAGGCGCGCGAGGGCGCGATCAGCGCGAGCGGGCTGCCTGCTGCGAGGACGCCGGTCAGCAGGCCGGTGGTCTTCAGGAACTGCCGGCGCGCAACGGGTGTGTCGAAGTCCACGTGCTTCTCCGGTTCTCGTGGGGACTCGCCCGCTTCAATATCACGGACGTGACGAGGAGTCACCCCCGCGGGCGCGGGAAGGCTTGCCGCGCAGGTCGCGGCCGCAGGCGGGGGCTCCGGGGGCTCCGGCCGCCCCGCGGGGCGGGCTCGCTGGGGTCAGGCGCGCTTCGGGAGCGAGGAATCGGAGGGCTGCGCCGCGGACTCGGCCTTCGCGCCGGAGAGATAGCGCCATTCGATCGGACGCCAGCCCTCGGGCAGCGGGCCGCCCGTCGTCGCATTGATCCATGAGCTGGACGGCGCCGAGGGCTCTTTCAAACAAATCACGTTGAGGATGACCGAGCGCGTGCCGCCGAGGCTCAGGCGCGCTTCGACCAACGCGCCGGGCGGGGGTGGCTGCTCGTCGGCGGAGCGCCAGTCGTTGGCGGGCGAGTACTCCTCGCGCACCTCGTTCCAGATGGAATGACACTGGCGGTGGAGTCGGACGGACTGCGAGGGAGCCGACAGATCGAGCTGCAGCTCGAATTCCGGCTCGCTGCTCAGGATTGCTGCATCGCACAGATCGCATGGTAACCCGGAGCCGAGCCCGCCCCAGGTTCGGGCGGCCTTGGAATGCGGCAGCCTGCCCTGCCTCATGCGCTCACGGGCGCGGGTGCGTAGCGCTTCCGTGTCCCGATCAGACGGTTCGCCCATGTGCCGCCCCCCTTTTAAGAGCGGTCTCCTCTCTCTTCCCTGTCCTTCCGTTGAATATGCGCCTCGCTTCGGCCACAAGTCCAGAGTCGTGCAGGATATATTTCGTGCGCAACTGCCCGCGCGCGCTCCACAAAAGCCAATGCCCGATCCCGAACTGCTGGAACAAGCCTTTACCCGCGCCGCCGGCGCACCGCTCGTCGCCGGCAACCGCGTTCGCGTGCTGAAGGACGCGCACGAGAACTACCCGGCGTGGCTCGAGGCCTTGAGAGGCGCGGAGCGGACGATCTTCCTCGAGAACTACATGTTCTGCGAGGACGAGGTGGGACTCGAGTTCCAGAGCGCGCTCGCGGCCAAGGCTCGCGATGGCGTGCGCGTGAAGGTCATCTACGACTGGCTCGGCTCGCTCGGGAGGGCGTCGGCCGGGTATTGGAGGACGCTGCGCGCGGCCGGGGCCGAGGTGCGGTGCTTCAATCCGCCGCGCCTCGCGGCGCCGATCCGCGCGCTACACCGCGATCATCGCAAGATGCTCGCGGTGGACGGCCGCGTCGGCTTCGTCATGGGGCTGTGCATCGGCCGGCGGTGGACCGGCGATATGGCCCGGGGCATCGCGCCGTGGCGCGATACGGGGATCGAGATACGCGGGCCGGCGCTCTACGACATCGAGCAAG
>JASHSR010000398.1 GCA_030038645.1 Gammaproteobacteria bacterium | reverse complement strand
TTGCCGATCTCGATCGACCCTGGAACCGAATCGCAGTTCTTGCCGGGCGGCGGCGGCTTGCGCCAGGGGCACTTGTAAATGGCGCCCATCGGGCCGCGGGTGCCGACGGCATCCGAGGTGCGCAGCGGGTGAAGACCGATGCTGAAGATCGTGCCCGGCGGGAACGAGTTCACGGTGACGCCTTCACGCGCCATCTGCGCGGAGCCGCCCATCTCGACCGCCCAGATGACCGGATTGCCCTGGTTATCGCGCAGCACGTTCTTGCGGTTCTCCTGCATCGGCGCGAAGAAGATCTGCAGATGGTTCGCATCGGGATTCACGCGCGTGACGACGCCCGTGACGACCCTGGTCACCGCCATGTTGTAGGCGCCGAACGAATGATGCGCTCGCGCGGGCAGGGCGACGATGAGAGCTGCAGCAACCGCTGCCGCGAGCGCCGCAGCGGCGGCTCGGGGACTCACTCTCGACATGTGTCTCTCTCCATCACTGAAAGCTGATCGCAGCCTTACTGAAACGTGAAGATATCCTTCGGCTTCGGCTTCTGCATGCCCTTTTCGAAATTATCCCACTCCTGCGCCCAGGGGCGCCCGTACATGTCGGGTACCTTGTACTGGATCACCTCGCCTGGCCTCACCGGCGTCGCGACGCCGTTGACGGGATAGATCGTCGGGATGCATTCGATGAAGGGGAGAGGATCGCCTTCCTCATAGCCGCTCACCTTGATGTAATGCCGGATGATGCGGATCGGCTGCACGAGCGCCTCGGGGTCGTAGAAGATCGCCTCGTGATTGAGGCCGATGAACTTGCCGTGGGCATCGTGGATCGGCGTGTAGATCTCGATCGTCTGCATCTTGTCCGAGAACTCGAACGCGCTGTGCGCGTACCAGCCCTGGATGTTCGAGGTCCAGGTGATGAGCGTGTCGTGATCCCAGAACCCGATCGTCTCGCCGTACCAGCGCGGGACCTCGGGTCCCAAGTGCGGGATGCCGCCGCTCATGTTGAACGAGCGCCCGATGTGGATGTTCGTGATGAAGTTGTCGGCGACGCCCGCCTCGATCTTTACGAGCGAGGGGGTGACCGTGATGTCCCATTCCCAGGTCGCGGGCGGAGCCCAGCGACGCATGAAGCCTTCGGGCCAGCAGTACTGCGAGGGCCACTCCGGCTGATTGTGGGCTTCGTGATATTCCTGCTGCACCATGTACTGCTGGTACTGGGGCGTGAGGAGCGACAGGATGGTCGGCACCTGGTTGTACGTCATGCGGTACCAGTACGCATTGCCCGGCGTGAAGCCCGGCTGCATGTAGCGGCCCGTCCATTCGCCCGGCACCGTCGCATACGTGTGGTGCGTGGGGCCTCCGCGGCGCTCCGTCTCGGCGAGCAGCGCCTCGTAGTGCTCTTGCGCCGTCTTGAAGGGGTACGGACTCACGATCGCATCGCGAGGGTAGTCGCGATCGCATCGGCCCCAAGCCGCTGTCGCCGTGTCGCCCTTGCTGATGAGCGGCGTGCCGACCGCTCCCCACTCATTCTCCAGGGCGTCGGGACTGTTGCACCGGAAGTAGCGCTTATCGCTCCAGAGGGCCTTGTCCTTGTAGAAGTCCTTGGTCGTGAAGATATCGACCGGGAGCGGTGTGATGCCGGGAGGCACCTTGCCGTCCCGCGCCATACCGATGAAGGTCCCGCTGGCTGCATGCGGGCCCGGTCCACCGCGCGGGCCGAAGCGTCGGACGACCGTCGGACCGACGTAAGGGTAGGTCCGCGCGTCGGCGGCGAGGGGCCATCCGCGTCCCACGCTCTTGAAGCCGGGATCGGCGACCTGCTGTGCGAACACAGGCGCGCCCAATCCTAACAGCGCCGCGACCGCGGACGCACACCACACGGCGAATCGACTCATTACCGCCCCCTCCGCGCTTCTTCACGCGGCTCTGCGGACCGCGTCGACGAGCACATCACGACATAGTAGCGGGAAAAGGCGATGGCGCAGGACGATCACTTCGCGCCGGACGCGAATAGAGTCGTGACGGGCGGCATGAGCTCCGAGGCGAGAGCGCCGCTCGTCTCGGCCAACACCGCGAGTCCCACGCAGTGGCCGGCGGTTCCATTGAGGAGGAGAAGCCAGACCGTGACCGTGGCCGTTTGAGCCCGCCGATGGTGGGCCGGATCGGCGATACGCCCCGCCCTCGAGCGAGAAGACCTGCAGCCCCCTACGCTTCCGCCGCCGGTTCCGGAAGAGGCGGGTCTCGCGGCTCGGGTGCCGATACGCCTCGGCGCCGCCCGGAGGCGCTAGCGATAGCTGACCACCTCGTATTCGATCCCGTCGGGATCGAGAAAGTAGAACCGGCGGCCGGGCTCGTAGTCGGCGTGGGAGAAGGGGGTCAGGCCGGCGGCCACGACCCGGGCTTCCGTGGCATCGAGATCGTCGACTTCCACACCGATGTGATTGAGCGGCCGTCCCTTGATGAAGTCCTCCGCCGTGTAGGCCGCGCCGCGTTCCGCGAAAAGAGCGATGTAGTGCTCCTTCGAGCCCACGTGGACCGTATGACCGCCGTCTCGCGCCGGGCCTCGCCAGCGCACGCGCCAGCCGAAGAGCTCCTCCATCAGCCCCGCCGTGCGCTCGGGGTCCGTGACGGTGACGTTCACGTGCTCGATCCGCAGTGCGGCCATGACGGCGACCTCCTTCGACGGATGCGGGCTTTTCGCCCGACTTGCGCGGTTGCAAACGGTACGACCTCAAGCTAGCTTGAGGTCAAGCCTTTGCCAAACCGCCGTACGTTGGGGTCTGAGCATGCGTCCTGCTCTGTTGCCGATCGGAGAGCTCTCTCGGCGCACGGGAATGTCGGTATCGGCGATCCGGTACTACGAAGCGCGGGGGCTCGTGAGGCCGATCCGCACCGCTGGCAACCAGCGGCGCTTCATGCGCTCCGACATCCGCCGGCTGTCGTTTGCCTTGATCGCGCAGCGGCTCGGGCTGACGCTCTCGCAGATCGAGACCGAGCTCGCCACGCTTCCTCAGGGCCGGGCTCCGACGCGACAGGACTGGCATCGCATCAGTGCGCGAATCCGAGGCACGCTTCGAGCGAAGATCGAGATGCTCGAGAAGACGCGCGATCTGCTCGACGGATGCATCGGCTGCGGGTGCTTGTCGCTCGACCGGTGCGCGCTGTACAACCCGGGCGACCGCGCCGCGCGGGGCGGCGCCGGTCCCCGCTTCCTGCTCGGCGACCGGGCGCAGGACTTCGGCGCGATCGGATCGAGGCCGGAAGGCAAGCGATGAGCCCTTCTCCGGCAGCGGCGTGCGCCTCTGTTCCGCCAACTCCGGCCGTTCAACGGGCGACTATTCGCCCCATCCGCTCTTCGTCCCGTATGGCAGCGAGACGCCCATTGCTTCGATCCCGACAATGCGGCCGTGAACGATCTTGAAGATCTCTGCCGCCTGGAGGTTGGACGTGGACCCACCGAGCGGCAGGCTGTCTACCCCGGGCACGTTGTATATCTTGATCGTGCCCGATCCTCCGCGGTGGTGGAACATCGGGAATGAAAAGACCAAGCCGAGCTCCTCATCGACGATCTCGTA
>JASHSR010000397.1 GCA_030038645.1 Gammaproteobacteria bacterium | reverse complement strand
GAGCATCGAGCGCTCCTGGTGCAGAGGCGGAGAGATTCATGGCGGACGGGATTCGCAGAGAGCTGCAACGCTCACTGACCCGAGCGACTCGAGCCGGTGAGGAGCGGCCTCGCAAGCAGCTTCGAGCGGTCAAGGCCTATTTCGATGCGCGCAAGGCGCGGCTCGTCGTCCAGCTTGCCAACGGCGTCATCCTCATGCTGCCAGCCCGATTGTTACAGGGCTTGCACGGCGCAACGCCCGCACAAATCGCGAAAGTCGAGCTGACTTCGCTCGGAACCGGATTGCACTGGGCGGAGCTCGATGCGGACCTCAGCGTTGCAGGTCTTGCGAGCGGCGCCTTTGGCTCGAAGGCCTGGATGAGCGAGCTTGCGCGTTACGCCGGCTCACGTACTTCCGCGCGGAAAGCGGCGAGCTCGCGGGAGAACGGCAAAAAGGGCGGGCGCCCGCGCCTGCGAAATCCCTCCGAGGCCCGCTGAAGACCCGCCGGCGGCTGGCGGGGATCACCCTCGAGCCGACCGTAGGGCCGACTCTCGCGCTGACTTCCGGGCCGAGTCTCGGGCCGGCCCCGGCTGCCGCAGCCGGGGCCTCACGCCCGCAGAGGGACTCCGCGCCCGAGAGGGGCTGCCGTGCCCAAAGGACGGTATGCTGTGAGGCCCCAACCCCCCGGGAGAGTCCGCATGAAGATCGGCTTGCAGGTGCCCAACTTCACGTATCCCGGAGGGCCCGCGCAGATTGCCGGCACGCTGGCGAAGGTCGCTCGCGCGGCCGAAGACGCCGGCTTCTACAGCCTGTGGGTAATGGATCATTTCTTCCAGATCGGCGTCGTGGGTCCGCACGAGAACGAGATGCTGGAGGGCTACGCCACGTTGGGGTTCCTCGCGGCGCAGACCTCCAAAGTCAAGCTCGGCACGATGGCAACGGGCGTCATCTACCGCTATCCGGGCATTCTCGTGAAGACGGTGACGACGCTCGATGTGCTCTCGCGCGGCCGTGCCTACTTCGGAGTCGGCGCCGGCTGGAACGAGCAGGAGTCGAAGGGGCTGGGCGTGCCCTTCCCGCCGATCGCCGTGCGATTCGAGCTGCTCGAGGAGGCGCTGCAGATCGCCAAGCAGATGTGGTCGGAGAACAGCGGCCCGTATCACGGCAAGCACAATCGGCTCGAGGAGACGCTGTGCAGCCCGCAGCCCCTCTCGCGCCCGCACCCCCCGATTCTCGTCGCGGGCGGCGGCGAGAAGAAGACGCTACGGCTCGTCGCGCAGCACGCCGACGCCTGCAATCTCTACGGAGCGCCGGAGATGGTGCGCGCCAAGCTCGCGATCCTCGAGCGGCACTGCGAAGCGCTCGGCCGGGACTACGGCTCGATCGAGAAGACCACGCTCGGCACGGCGGATCTTCAGCCCGGCAAGATGACGTCGAAGGAGGTGATCGAGCAGTGCAAGGCCCTCGCATCCCTCGGCGTGCACCACGCGATCTTCAATCTACCGAACGCTCACGCGGTGAGGCCGCTCGAGGTCTTCGGTCGCGAGATCATCCCTGCAGTCGCCGGCTTTTGAGGACACCGCAGGCGGCGGCGAGGTTGGCGGGGCCGTGGCGCCGTTCGCTCGGAGCCGCCGCAGAGACGCCGGAAGCCGCTCACGCCGCCGGCGCGACGGACCTCCTTCGCGGCGGCCGCCAGGCGCATTCGGCGAGCGTGCTGCGATCGAGCTCGCGCAGGAACGCTTCCCGTGCCGCGCTGAGCCGGGTCCTGAAGCGGCAGCCGGGCGACAGCACGCACGCCCCGCCATCCGAGCGAAAGCACTCGACCAGCGGCTGGCGGGACTCGAGCTGCCGTACCACCTCCCCGAGCGTGATGTCGCCGGGCGGCCTCGCTAAGCGGAAGCCCCCGCCCGCTCCTTTCTGCGTGGCGACGACGCCGGCGACGGCGAGCTTGCGGACGACCTTGATCAGATGGTTACGCGAGATCCTGAACTCCCGGGCGATCTCCTCGGTCGTGAAGAGGCGATCGGGCTCGCCCGCCAAGCGCATCAGCGCCCGCAGGCCGTAATCGGTGAAGGAAGTGAGGCGCATCGCATGAATCCATGGCGTGAATGCCGCGAGTATGGCATCCTAAATAGGTATATGGAATACCTATTTTGGTGAGCGCATGCCGACGGAGCGACAGTTGCGGATCACGGCGGACATCGTCGAGCGCACCGGCATCGACGATGCGATGATCGACCGCCTGGTGCGGTCCTTCTACGGCAAGGTTCGGGCGGACGCCCTCCTCGCTCCGGTGTTCAATGCACGAATCGCGGACTGGGAGCCGCATCTGCGGCGCATGTGCGAGTTCTGGTCGTCCGTCGCGCTGATGACCGGCATTTACCATGGGCGGCCGATGGAGAAGCACCTGCCGCTGCCCGTCGATTCGCGCCACTTCGATCGCTGGCTGCAGCTCTTCGAGCAGACGGCGCGCGAGGTGTGCCCGCCCGCGGCGGCTGCGCACTTCATCGAGCGCGCGCGACGCATCGCCGAGAGCCTCGAGATCGGCATCGCCGTCCAGAGCGGCGTCCTGCTCACGAAGGGCGAGCGCCTTCGCCGCCCCGATTCGCAGGTCCTCCTTCCGGCGGGCGACTCCAAAGCGAACGCTGCGGGCGCCGCGTCATGACTACACGGCGCAGCGACGGCACGGGTGAGTACGCCTCGCCGCCCTGCTTTGCGCACGAGGTCGATCCGGCCGATGGCGCCGCTCACGTGGTCGATCCGCGGCAGCGGGCCGATGTCATGCGCTGGCGCAAGATCGAGCGCGAGAGGCTCATCGGGGCGCGGCTCGCCACGTCCAGCGAGGACCGGCGCCGCTGGAGCCGACAGATCGCGACCGCTCTCGCAGAAGCCATCGGCGACGTCTCCGGACTGGTCGTGAGCGCCTATGCGCCGTTCCGCGGCGAGCCCGTCCTGCGCGACATGATGAAGAGCATCGTCGCCCGCGGCGGCCGGACCGCGCTTCCGGTGGTGCTCGCGCGCGGCAAGCCGCTGTTCTTTCGCGTCTGGGCGCCCGGAGACCCGACGGAGCCCGGCGTCTGGGGCATTCCGGTTCCGACCGAGCGAGCCGAGGTCGTTCTACCCGACGTGGTGATCGCGCCCGTCGTCGGCTTCGACCCCGCGTGCTTCCGCCTGGGCTACGGGGGCGGCTTCTTCGACCGAACGCTCGCCTCGCTCGCGAGACGCCCACGAGTCTTCGGCGTCGGATACGCTCAGGCCGCGATCCGGACGATCTATCCGCAGCCCCACGACATTCCGATGGATGCGATCGTCACGGAGCACGGCGTCGTAGGGCCAAGCGCGGCTCCTTGAGAGGCCCCCGTCCCGTCGATCTCCGCCGCGCGCAGCCGTTTGGGCGCGAGCTCCGAGCTCAGCGCGATGATGTTCCGGCCAAGGGGTCTTAATCGGCGTTGGCACTTCGAGCCCGCGCTATACTTATCGGTGATGAACCGGCGAGCGCGTTTGATGTTGCCACCCCATGTCGTGAACATTGCCGATCTACGCCGAGCGGCCGAACGGCGGCTGCCGAGAGTCGTATTCGACTACATCGACGGCGGCGCGGAGGACGAAGTGACGCTCCAGGAAAACGAGCGGGCCTTTCGGACCGTTTCGTTCCGTCCACGCAACGCCGTTTGCGTCGATCGATGCGAGCTGGATACGAACGTGCTCGGAAGCAGAGTCTCCATGCCGCTGTTGCTTGCGCCGTGCGGGTTCAGCCGTCTCGTGCATCCGCGCGGGGAGCTCGCTGCGGCGCGCGCCGCCGCCAAGGCGGGCGTGGGCTTCACTCTGTCGACCATGTCTGGCTATCGCCTGGAAGATGTGGCGCACGCCAATCCTTCCGGTCCCTTGTGGTACCAGCTCTACTTGCTCGGAGGCCGCGCCGTCGCGGAAGAAGTGATCGAAAGAGCACGACTGGCCCGATTCACGGCGCTGGTGATCACGATCGACACCGCGACCTCAGGAATGCGCGAGCGCGACGTGCGCAACGGCTCGAACGTGCTCATGAGCGACAATAAGCTGGCGATGATCCCGTTCCTGCCGCGGCTTCTTGCACACCCGCGATGGCTGACCTCGTATCTGCTCGACGGAGGGCCGTCAACCTTTCCAAACATCGTGGTGCCGGGCCGCGGGCCCATGTGCTTGCAGGAGGCGCGCGCCGCGCTGCGGCACTCTGCGGTGACCTGGAAGGATCTCTCGTGGATACGCGAGATCTGGCCGGGACCGATCGTCGTCAAGGGAGTCCTGACCCGCGACGACGCGGCGAAAGCGCTCGATAAAGGCGCGGCGGCGATCATCGTGTCGAATCACGGGGGACGGCAACTGGACGGCGCTCCCGCCGCGCTGCGCGCACTACCGGAGGTCGTCGAAACCGTGAACGGTCGCGCCGACGTCTTGATGGACGGAGGCATCCGCCGCGGCAGCGACGTGCTGAAGGCAATCTGCCTGGGAGCGCGCGCGGTTCTCGTCGGGCGCGCCTACATGTACGGACTCGGCGCCGCTGGCGAGGACGGAGTGTCGAGAGCGCTCGAGATCCTGCGGGCCGACTTGACGCGCACGATGGCGCTCCTCGGCTGCGCCTCCATTGCCGAGCTGAATCAATCGTTCGTAGCGCCTCCTTCAGGCCAGCCGGCCTGCTGAAGCGCCGTTGTGGCCTTGTGGCCGGCAATGTGGGTGCGCAGCGAGAAGAAGCTGACGACCACCACCAACACGACAGCCCCCACGACGTAGAAGAAATCACCCACCGGAGGCAGGGGCTTGATCTCAAAATAAGCCCCCCCGACCACGGAACTGAGTACTCCGCCGATGCGCGACACCGTCTGTGCGCATCCCACGCCCGAGGCCCGCACATACGTCGGGTAGGAGTGAGCGCTCACGACGTACAGGAAGCACTGCATGCCGTTCAGCGCCACGCCCGCGATCCCGATCATGATCAGCAGGTGTAGCCGCGGGTTGCCCATGCCTGCGGTCACCATCATGCCGATGAGGAAGATCGCGATGGCGCCGATGAGCGACAGCCCCGAGCCCACGATGCGCGAGCCGACAATGCCGATCAGCACGGCGCCGCCCACCGCGCCGAAGAAGCCGCCGAAGTTGAAGTACTTGGCGCCCTCCAGCCCGCCGTGCAGCGACATGCCGGTGGAGGTCAGCACCGTCGGCAGCCAGTTGACGAACGCATACAGGCCCAGCGTGTTGAAAGCGAACGCGACCCACAGCAGCAGCGTCGTCGACCGGTACGGTGGCTTCATGATGATCGACAGCCAGTTGCCCGGGGGCGCGGGTGGCTCGGCGAGCCTGAAATCCTCCGTCCCGTCGAAGCGATTCTCCCGGATCAGCAGGTTGAGCGCCCGCGCCAGCCGTGCATGCCGCTTCGGACTCTGGGCCAAGAACTTCGGCGACTCCGGGAGCAAGAACCAGGCCACGACGAAGAACACCAGCGGCAGGACCGCGCCGATGTGAAAGATCATGCGCCAGCCATAGGCCGGGATGATCCACTGCGCCACGGCAGCGCCCAACATGCCGCCGAGCGGCACAGCCACCACGCCGCACGCGATCGCGACGCTGCGGACCCTCTTGGCGGTCCATTCGGTGATAAACGTCGCTGCCAGTGGCGTCACGCCCCCGAGCCCGATGCCCGTGAGGAGGCGCCACGCGAACAGATCCCACAGGCCGTGCGACTGGCCGCTCAGCAGCGAGCCGACGAACAGGAATCCGAGACAGGTGATGTAGGAATTCTTGCGGCCGATCCGGTCGCCCAGCCAGCCCATCGCGATGGAGCCGATCGCCATGCCGATCATGCTGGCCGTCAGCACCGGCGTCAGCAGTGACCGATCGATGTGCCAGTCCGGCACCAGTGCCGGAGCGACGAACGACATCGTTTCCAAGTCGTAGCCGTCCACCAGCATCATGAAGATCGTCAGGACAGTAACGCCCAGCGGTACCCCGATGAACTTCGCGGAATCAATGACTTCGGTGATATCTACGGGTGTTTTCGCCATCGGTTCAGACTCCCACCGTTGCCGCCAGCCGCCCATACTCGGGCAACACCAAGGGGCGCGGCAAGCCCGATCGAGGCGTGTGCGAGCTCCGCCGGGGCCTCGAAATCTTCCCGCGCACCCCGCTGTCAGCGCGCATCCGACATCCCGTCCGCCGCCGCTCTCTCATCGAGCTGCAGCCCGCCAAAGCGGCGGAAGCACAGTCGCGCCAGCACCAACGCGGCGACCGTGCCCGCCAACATCGGCGCCGCGGCCGCGGCGAACAGCTGGGGCATCGGCATGTGCATCCCGATCAGCATTCCCCCGATCAGCGGCCCGAGAATCGAGCCGAAGCGTCCGATCGCCAGCGCCCAACCGACGCCGCTCGATCGGAACGCCGTGGGATACAGCAAGCCGGAGGCGGCATTGTTGCCGAACTGTGCGCCGAGCACGGCGAATCCGGCGGCGGCGGCCAGCAGCGTCACCGCCGACGAGCCGCCGGCGAGCCCGATCGCCGAGATTGCAGGCATGGCGAGCACGAAGAGCGCGGCGACGGCAATGAAACCGAAGCGGTCGAGGAGCACGCTGATCAACAACCCGCCCGCGGTGCCCCCGATGTGATAGAACGTCGTGGCAACGGCCGCCTGCTCGGGCGATAAGCCCGCGCCTTCGAACAGAAGCGGCATCCAGTTGTTGAGGAAGTAGTTGGCCATCAGCGCCGTGCCGAAACACAGCCACAACAGGGGCGTGATCAGCGCAAAGCCGCCTCGGTAGAGCTCGGCCAGGCCGAGAGCATGCGCGAGGTCAGCAGGGCGCCGAGAGCCGGCGGGCGCCTTGCGGCCGGCGCCCGCCGGCCGAGCCTCGATGCCGACGAACCGAGCGTCATCCGCGATCGCGAGATCGGGCCGCAGACGCCGCGCGACTCGCAGCAGCCTGCCGTGCCTCTGCGGATGGAGAGACAGGAACTTGACGGATTCGGGCAAGGCGGCCGCGAGACCCACGGCGACGCAGAGCGGGACCGCTCCGCCGATCAGGAACAGCACCGGCCAGCCAAATCGAGGCAGAAGCCAAGCCGCCACCAGCCCCGGAGCGGCGCTGCCCAGCGTGATTCCGGTGAACATCAACACGATCAGCGTCGCGCGCAGCCGTTTGGGCGCGAGCTCCGAGTTCAGCGCGATGGTGTTCGGCATCAGGCCGCCGATACCGACGCCGGCGACCAGGCGCAGAAGCTCCGTCTCCCTCAGGTCATGCGCCCAGGCCACCGCGAGCGTTGCAATGCCGTACCCGACGCTGCCGGCGATGATCGCCGCCTTCCGGCCGAAGCGGTCCCCGATGTAACCGAGTAACGGTGAGCCGAACAAGATGCCGACGAGGCTCGCGGCGAAAACCGGACCGAACGCCGCCGACGCGATGTGCCACTGCTTCGCGAGCGAAGGGGCGGCATAGGAGATGGCGCCGATGTCGTACCCGTCGGCGAGCATTGCCAGGAACGACCAGAACAGCAGATTGAGATTGAACCGACCGATCTTCTGCTCATCGACGAGTCTCTCGACATGGATGACTTGGCTCAATCTCTCCTCTCGCCTTTCGAACCGGACCTAGCAGGGGAGCCGTCGGAATCCCTCAATAGATCGGCCCTTGACGATTCGAGGCGGCGCCGCTTCTGGACGGACGGCGCGCCGAGAGAAGGCGCCGCCGGCGGCATGCGTGACGCCTCTAGTG
>JASHSR010000396.1 GCA_030038645.1 Gammaproteobacteria bacterium | reverse complement strand
GCCGAGGAGGAGGCCTACATCGCCTCGGCCGTGGCGCTCGGCGCGCGGCGCGGCGTGCCCGTCGTCGCGACCAACGACGTTCGGTTTGTCACGGCCGCGGACTTCGAATCTCACGAGGCCCGCGTCTGCATCCACGATGGCGCCTTGCTCGCGGACCCGAGCCGCCCGCGCCGCTATCGACGCGAGCAATACCTGCGCACGCCGGCGGAGATGGCCGAGCTGTTCGCGGACGTGCCGGAGGCGCTCGCGAACTCGATCGAGATCGCGCGCCGCTGCAGCCTCTCGCTGAGGCTCGGCGAGGCCCGCCTGCCGGAGTATCCGGTGCCGGCGGGCGTGACCGCCGCGGACTTCCTGCGCGCGGAGGCCGAGCGCGGGCTCGCGCGGCGGCTCGTGGGCCGCGCCGCGGACGCGTACTCCGCGCGCCTCGCGGCAGAGCTCGACGTGATCTGCAAGATGGGCTTCGCCGGGTACTTCCTGATCGTCGCGGATTTCATCCGCTGGGCGCGGGCGAACGGCGTGCCCGTCGGGCCCGGGCGCGGCTCGGGAGCCGGCTCGCTCGTCGCCTACTGCCTCGAGATCACGGACCTCGATCCCCTCGAGCACGACCTGCTCTTCGAGCGCTTCCTCAATCCCGAGCGCGTCTCGATGCCGGACTTCGACATCGACTTCTGCATGGAAGGGCGCGACCGCGTCATCGACTACGTCGCGCAGAAGTACGGGCGGGAGCGCGTCTCCCAGATCATCACCTACGGCACGATGGCCGCGAAGGCGGTGGTGCGCGACGTGGGGCGCGTGCTCGGCATGAGCTACGGGTTCGTGGACCGCATCGCGAAGCTCATCCCCTTCGAGCTCGGCATCACCCTCGACGATGCGCTCGCGAAGGAGCCCGAGCTCAAGCGCCTCTACGATTCCGAGGAGGAGATCAAGAACCTCATCGACCTTGCGCGCTCGCTCGAGGGCCTCACGCGCAACGCCGGGACGCACGCGGGCGGCGTCGTCATCGCGCCCTCGGTGCTCACGGACTTCGCGCCGCTTTATTGCGAGGAGGGCGGGGGCGTCGTCACGCAGTTCGACAAGGACGACGTGGAGAGCGCGGGCCTCGTCAAGTTCGACTTCCTCGGCCTGCGCACGCTCACGATCATCGATCGCGCGGTCGCGACCATCAATCGCATCCGCGCCGAGCGGGGCGAGCCTGCGCTCGAGGTGGGCGCGCTGCCCATGGACGACGCCGCGACCTACGCCCTGCTCAAGTCCGGCCGCACGACGGCCGTCTTCCAGCTCGAGTCCCGCGGCATGAAGGACCTCATCCGCCGCTTGCGGCCCGATCGCTTCGAGGACATCGTGGCGATCAACGCCTTGTTCCGGCCGGGCCCGCTGCAGTCGGGCATGGTCGAGGACTTCATCAACCGCAAGCACGGCCACATCGACGCCCCGATCGACTATCTGCATCCGAGCCTGAAGCCCGTGCTCGCTCCGACGTACGGCGTCATCCTCTACCAGGAGCAGGTGATGCAGATCGCGCAGGTGCTCGCGGGCTACACGCTCGGCGGCGCGGACCTGCTGCGCCGTGCGATGGGCAAGAAGAAGCCCGAGGAGATGGCGAAGCAGCGCTCGGGATTCGTCGAGGGCGCGGTCGCGCGCGGCGTCGGCCGGGAGCGGGCGGCGCACATCTTCGACCTGATGGAGAAGTTCGCGGGCTACGGCTTCAACAAGTCGCACTCCGCCGCCTACGCGCTGCTCTCGTACCAGACGGCCTATCTCAAGGCGCACTACCCGGCCGCCTTCATGTCCGCCGTGCTGTCGGCGGACATGGACCACACCGACAAGGTGGTCATGATGATCGAGGAGTGCAAGCAGCTCGGGCTCGAGGTGGTGCCGCCCGATGTGAACACGTCGCGCTACGAGTTCGCGGTGGCGGACGAGCGCACGATTCTCTACGGCCTCGGCGCGATCAAGGGAGTCGGCCTCGGCGCGGTCGAGTCGCTCATTCGCGAGCGCGAGGCGCGCAGCGCGTTCGCGAGCCTCACCGATCTTTGCCGGCGCCTCGACCTGCAGAAGCTCAACCGCCGCGCGCTCGAGGCGCTGATCCGCTCAGGCAGCCTCGATTCCACCGGCGCCAATCGAGCGACGCTGATGAGCCGGCTGCCCGCCGCCATGCAGCTCGGCGGCCAGAGCTCGAAGGCCGTCGAGGCCGGCCAGGACGATCTGTTCGGGCTCGCGGCCCCGCAGCCCCTCGGGCGGACGGCCGGCGCGAAGGACGACGCGAAGGATGACGCGAAGGCCGGCGCGAAGGACAACGCGAAGGCGGGCGCGAAAGCCGGCGCACTCTCGGGCGCCGCGGCGCTGCGGGCGACCGCGGCGCCACTTGACGCGTCGCTCGTGCCGGACCCCGCGGCGATTCCGGAGTGGAGCGAGCAGATTCGCCTCGCCGGCGAGCGGGAGACGCTCGGGCTCTATCTCACGGGCCACCCCATCGACCGGCTCGAGCGCGACTTGCCGCGGTTCGCGTCCGCGCGCATCGGCGACCTGGTCGGCGAGAAGCCGCCCTCGG
>JASHSR010000395.1 GCA_030038645.1 Gammaproteobacteria bacterium | reverse complement strand
TGCGAGCCGCTCGAGAACCCGCTCTCCGTCTCGATCCGCCGCATCCGGCCCATCAAGTCCGTGCGGCCCATGCTGCTCATCCGGCGCGACGGCAACGAGCTCTACGTGGATGCGACGGCTGCGCCGATCCGCGACGGCCAGGGGCACGTGGGCGGCGGCGTGCTCGTCTTCCACGACGTGAGCGAGTCGCGCGAGCTCAACCGGCGGCTCTCCTACCACGCGAGCCACGACCTGCTCACGGGCCTCGTCAACCGGCGCGAGCTCGAGAGCCGCATCGAGCGGGCCCTGAAGAGCGCGAAGGCCCGCGAGGGCTCGTATGCGCTCTGCTATCTCGACATCGACCAGTTCAAGATCATCAACGACACCTGCGGGCACAGCGCGGGCGATGCCCTGCTCGGGCAGGTCGGCGCCCTCCTGAAGAGCAAGGTGCGCTGGCGCGACACGCTCTCGAGGCTCGGCGGGGACGAGTTCGGCATCCTGCTCGAGAGCTGCTCGCTGGATGAGGCGATGCGGATCGCCGAGCAGCTGCGCGAGGCCGTGCGCAACTTCCGCTTCACCTGGGAGGACCGCGTGTTTCGCTTGGGCGCGAGCATCGGAGTGGTCCCGATCTCGGCCGACAACGAGGATGTCGCCTCGATCGTCTCGGCGGCGGACAGCGCTTGCGCCGCGGCGAAGGAGGCCGGCCGCAACCGCGTCCACAGCTTTGCGGAGAACGACGTCGAGCTGATGCGGCGCCGCCGGGAGATGCAGTGGGCGGCGCGGATCAACGCGGCCCTCGAGGAGGGGCGCTTCGAGCTGTACCGCATGCAGATCCAGCCGCTGCAGCGGGCGGAGCCCGGCGCGCACTACGAGCTGCTGCTGCGCCTGCGGGATGAGAGCGGGCGCATCGTCTCTCCGGAGAGCTTCATCTCCGCGGCGGAGCGCTATGGCATCACGCCCGCGATCGACCGGTGGGTCATCGAGAACGCGTTCCGGTGGCTCGTCTCGGAGGCGGACGAGCGCGAGAAGCTCAAGCTCTGCTCCATCAATCTCTCGGGCCAGAGCTTGGGGGACGACAAGTTCCTGCCGTTCGTCATCGATCAGTTCCACAAGAGCGGGCTCGACGCCTCGAAGATCTGCTTCGAGATCACGGAGACCGCCGCCGTCGCCTCTTTCTCCCAGGCGAACCGCTTCATCCAGGCGCTGAAGGAGCTCGGCTGCAAGTTCGCGCTCGACGACTTCGGGCGGGGGCTCTCCTCGTTCGGGTACTTGAAGCACTTCCCGGTCGACTTCCTGAAGATCGACGGCAGCTTCGTGCGCGAGATCCTGCGCGATCCCATCGATCGCGAGATGGTGCGCTCCATCAACGAGATCGGGCACTTGACCGGCAAGCAGACCGTCGCGGAGTTCGCCGAGAACGCCGAGATCATCCAGATGCTGACGAGCCTCGGCGTCGACTACGCGCAAGGCTACGGCGTCGCGCAGCCTCAACGGGTGCTCAAGTCCGCGGTGGCGTAGAGAACTCGAGCCGCATCGAGAGGTCCACGGCGCGCACGTGCTTGGTGAGCCCGCCGACGGAGACGTAGTCGACGCCGGTCTCCGCGATGGCGCGGACGGTGTCGAGGCTCACGCTGCCCGAGGCCTCCAGCTTTACCGGCAAGCCTGCTGCGCGCACGCGCGCAACGGCGACGCGCATGTCGGCGAGGCTGAAGTCATCGAGCATCGCGATGTCCGGGCGGGCGGCGAGCGCCTCCTCGAGCTCGGCGAGAGATTCCACCTCCACCTCGACCTGGAGTCGGCCGCCGAGGCGCCTTGCGGCCGAGACGGCGGCGGTGAGCGAGCCGGCGGCCGCGATGTGGTTCTCCTTGATGAGGATCATGTCGTGTAGGCCCATGCGGTGATTGCGCGCACCGCCGCAGCGCACGGCGTACTTCTGCGCGCGGCGCAGGCCTGGAAGGGTCTTGCGGGTATCGAGGATCGTGCAGCCGGTGCCCGCGACGGCATCGACGAGACGCCGCGCGGCTGTCGCGACGCCGGAGAGCAGCTGCAGGAAGTTGAGCGCCGTCCGCTCCCCCGTGAGCACCGGCCGTGCGGGCCCCTCCACCCGCAGGACCGTCTGGCCGGCCCGGATCCGCTCGCCATCCCCAACCGCCCAGGTGAGCGCGATCCGGGGGTCGAGCTGGCGGAAGGTCTCGGTGACCCACGGCGCGCCGCAGAGGACGGCATCCTCGCGGGTCACCACCTCGCCCCGGACGAGCTGAGCCTCGGGAACCAGGCTCGCCGTCACGTCGCCGCCGCCCACGTCCTCCCTGAGCGCCGCGGAGACCTGCAGCGCGACATCCTGTGGAACCTGAAGAGGACCGGAGATATCCATGTCAGTGCTCCAGGAGTGTGGCGAGCGCCGCCGGTTCGTCGACCGGCGCCGAATCGGCGAACGGCGCCGAATCGGTGGGTGGCGCCGATTCAGCGAGGGGCGCCTTCGCTGCCCCGTGCAGTGTCTGCTGCGGACGTCGTACGCAGCACCGGCCAAGCTCGAGCGCAAGCGTTGCCAAATTTGAAGAATAGGCCAGGGCCCCCCATAATTCAACGGCGGCGCCGGGCCGGCGCCAATGTCGTCGAAACCCATGCAGGGGGCGCGCTCGCGCGGCCTCGAGACCCCGGGGCACAGCCCATGAGGAGAATGTACAGATGGACGTCGTGGATCGCATAAAGGCCCAACTTTCCTCGGGCCCGGTGGTGCTCTTCATGAAGGGCACGCCGGACTTCCCGCAGTGCGGCTTCTCGGCACAGGCCGTGGCGGCGCTGCGCGCGTGCGGCGCGCAGTTCAAGTCCGTCGACATCTTCGAAGATCCCGAGCTGCGCGAGGCGCTCAAGCAGTACTCCAACTGGCCGACCTATCCGCAGCTCTACGTCAACGGCGAGCTCGTCGGCGGCTGCGACATCGCGCTCGAGATGTACCGCAGCGGTGAGCTGAAGAAGCTCCTCGAGGAGGCGGGCGCCGTCACGGCGTAGGCGTACGGCCGCGCGCGGCGCGGCGCGGTCACGATTCCATCTTCGGATCGTCCTCGTCGGTCGGCTCGCTCGGCGGCGTCCGCAGCCACCCGAGCGCGCAGGCGCGCCGCTCCGCTCGGGAGTAGCTCTCCCGCATCGAATTGCAGATGTAGCAGAACAGCTCCGCGGTCCGCTCGGCATCGTAGACCGCGGAGTGCGCCGAGCTCGCATCCCAGTCCATGCCCGCGACCGTGACGGCCTTCGCGAGCACCGTCTGCCCGAGAGCGGCGCCGGCGAGCGTCGCGGTATCGAAGCACGAGAAGGGGTGGAAGGGATTGCGCTTCACCTCGGCGCGCTCGACCGCCACGTTGAGAAATCCGAGATCGAACGAGGCATTGTGTCCGACCAGGATGGCCCGCCGGCAGCCGTAGGCGCGCGCGGCGTGGCGGACCTCGCGAAAGACGCGGAGCAGCGCATCGCGCTCCGGCAGAGCCGGCCGCAGGGGATGGAACGGGTCGATGCCGTTCACTCCGAGCGCGGCGGGATCGAGGCGCGCCCCCGGGAAGGGCTGCACGTGATAGCTCACGGTGGCGCCGCGCCTCAGCGCGCCGTCCGCGCCCATGTCGATCAGGACCGCCGCGATCTCGAGGAGCGCATCCGTCGACGCGTTGAAGCCTCCGGTCTCCACGTCGATCACGACGGGCAGGAAGCCCCGAAATCGGCGCGCCATGAGCGGCGCCGCGGGAGCGGGAGCCGGCGGCGAGGCGGCGAGGCTCGCGGGGGTCTCGCTCATGGCGGGGTCTCGCTCATGCGTGGAAGCCTCGCGCGCGCGCGCGCGCTCCGCTCGTGCACGGCGATCTCGCTCATGCCGCGACTCGCCAGGCCACGGTCTCGCCGGCCCGAAGCGGGACGAGCTCGCCCCGTCCGAACGGATAGGCGTCCGGCACGCGCCAGGGCTCCTTGCGGAGCGTGATCTCGCCCGCGTTGCGGGGCAGGCCGTAGAAGTCGGCGCCGAATTCCGACGCGAATCCCTCGAGCGCCGCGAGCCGGCCTGCGGCCTCGAACGCTTCCGCGTAGAGCTCGAGGGCGGCGTGGGCGGAGAAGATGCCGGCGCAGCCGCAGGCCGCCTCCTTCGCGTGCCGGGCGTGCGGGGCGCTGTCGGTGCCGAGGAAGAACCGCGCATCGCCGCTCACGGCGGCCGCGACGAGCGCCTCGCGGTCGGTTTCGCGCTTGAGCACGGGAAGGCAGAAGTGATGCGGGCGGATACCGCCGGTGAAAAGTGCATTGCGATTGAGTAACAAATGCTGCGGCGTGATCGTCGCCGCGATGCCGGGGCGCGCGCCGCGCACGAACTGCACGGCGCGGGCCGTGGTGATGTGCTCGAGGACGATGCGCAGCCGCGAGTGTCGCTCGGCGAGCGGCGCGAGCACCTCCTCGATGAAGCGCGCCTCCCGGTCGAAGATGTCGACCGAGGCGTCCGCCACCTCGCCGTGGATCTGCAAGACCATCCGAGCCTCGCTCATGCGCTCGAGGACTCGTTCGATCCGCCGAACGTCGGTGACTCCGGATTCCGAGTGGGTCGTCGCGCCCGCCGGATACAGCTTGAAGCCGAAGATGCGCCCGCACTCTCTCGCGCGATCCACCTCGGCCGGATCGGTCCGGTCGGTGAGGTAGAGCGTCATGAGCGGCTGGAACGCGGCGCCGCCCGGAAGGCGCGCGCAGATGCGGGCGCGATAA